>CALCPC010000670.1 GCA_937900975.1 uncultured Paracoccaceae bacterium | reverse complement strand
ATATCGGTCATTGCGATATCGGGCGCGGGCGCAGGCGCGGTGGGCGGCGGCGCCTCCTCAACCCGCTCCAACGTGACCGAGATCACCTGGTCGACAGGCTCAGGCTTGGACTGCGACCAGGGCAAGCCGATCAGGGCAACGGCCAAAAACGCCGCGTGCAGGGTTCCCGAAATGGCAAGCCCCGCCTGCACAGCGCTATTCCGCCACCGCGCTATCGGAAGCGTCGCGCGTTGGCCCCCCGCCTTCCGTGACCAGACCAATATTGCGGTAGCCGGCTGCGTTCAGCGCCCCCATGACCACCATCATGTCCCCGTAAGGAAGGTCCGTATCCGCGCGCAGAAAGATCTTGTCATCGGCGCGGTTGGCCAGGACTGCGCGCAAAAGCGGCACCAATTGCTCCCGCGGGGTTTCCGTCTCTTCCACGATCACCGTGCCGTCGGCCTGGACGGTCAGCGTCAGCGGCTCCTCTTCCTCCTGCTCCAGGGGATTTGCAGCCGTCTCGGGCAGTTCGACAGGCACGCCCACGGTCAGAAGCGGGGCTGCGACCATAAAAATGATCAAAAGCACCAGCATTACATCGACAAAGGGCGTGACGTTGATGTCGGCCATCGGCTTTGCGCGCATGTGCCGCCGCCGCCGTCCGCCGTCGCGCGGGTTCGAAACGGCGCCGCCCATCATGCCTCGGCCGTCTCAAGCTGACGCGAAAGGATCATGGCAAACTCATCCGCGAAGGCCTCATGCCGGGCCGAGATCCGGTCGGCATCGCCCGAAAGCTTGTTGTAAAAGATCACCGCCGGTATGGCCGCAAGCAGGCCCAGCGCTGTGGCCAACAGCGCTTCGGCAATCCCCGGCGCCACAACGGCAAGATTGGTCGATTGCTGGATCGCAATCTCTTCAAACGCGTATTTGATCCCCCAAACGGTGCCAAAAAGCCCAACGAAGGGCGAAATCGCGCCAACGGTCGCCAAAAACCCAAGACCGCGAAGGATGTTGTCGCTTTCCCGGCTGATCGCCACTTGCATCGCCCGGTCGATCCGGGCTTGGGCGCCAGCGATGGTGCGTTGATCGGGCGCGAGGCTTCGACGCCACTCCTTCATCCCGGCCACGAACACTTTCTCCGTGCCACCGCGCGGATCTTCGTTCACCTCATCGAACAATTGGTCCAGCGCCTGGCCCGACCAGAACGTGTTCTCAAACCCGTCCGCCTCCGACCGCGCGCGGCGGAAATTGAGGTGTTTTTGGATGATGATGGCCCAGGACCAAACCGATGCCAGGACCAAAACAACCATCACGATCTTTACGGTGATCGTGGCCCTAAGAAAAAGCGCCCATAGCGAGAAATCGAGCTCGCTGACCGCCCCGAGTGCTTCCGTCTCCATAGTGCCTGCTCTTCCGCGTACCGACTTCTGTTCTCGAACGCCTGCCGGTTAACGCGCCGGCTTTTTACACACACTCTACGTGCTTAAGCCGGGTTTGTGACCAAAATAGGGGGATGTGTCCAGTCACGAGGTCCGATGCGTTGCGTTCATGTCGCGGCAATCAGCCGTTCCAGCGCCATTTTTACATCGTCTGGATAGCGCGAGACGCGACCGTCGAGCGTGATCATGGCAAGCTTGACCTCGGCGGCCACGACCAAAGTTTCGGCCAGCCAAATGCGTTGCCGCATGATGGTTGAGGCATAGCCGACCTCGGTCGTTGCCGTTTCCACCGTGACCACATCGTCGAACCGCGCGGCAGCGTGGTAGTCGATCTCCATCCTGCGGACGACGAAGGCAAGGTTGCGGCTGTTTCGCAAAGCCAATTGGTCGACACCGACAGCCCGGATCGCCTCCGTCCGTCCGCGTTCAAAATAGCGCAGGTAGTTGGCGTAATAGACGATGCCCGCAAGATCAGTGTCTTCGTAATAGACCCGAATGTTGAACGTCTGTGTCATCGCGCCTTCCCTATCCCAGCCGCCAAGATACCCTGGTGCGGCCGCAATCGGCCAAGGTCAAGACCGGGGCGCCAACCAATGGCGCGGGCCGGCGCCCGGCGCGACCGATCAGGCACAACCAAAGCAACGCCCGATAGGCCGCGCAAAGCGTTCTGGTGCGCCGCAAAAGAATGCGGCGGCCAGCCATGCCATTTTGGCCCGACCGGGTGGCCGCAGGCCACGGACGTCTAGGCCAAAGTGCCGAGCAAAAGCCGCGCCCGCGCGGCCAACCTGTGCGCATGCGCAGGGTCCGTGCTGGCCGCCGGCAGCACCGGAGCGTAGGCCGCGCGGAGCAGGGCCGCGATCTCGGGCGTCACGATAGGATCCGCGCCATCCTGGACCCGGCCGAGCGGGCTTTCGCTGCGAAAGGCTTGATCCGACCACAGCAACAGGCTTTGCACCGTTTGCAGCCGAGCCAAGGTCAGCGCGCTCATCGCGCCAAGCTCCGCATCTTGGCAGAGCAGGATGGTACAGGCGCGCAAGCTGCCCTCGGGCGTGAACGCAAAGCTGCGATATTGGTTGGCGCCGGCCTGGCCAAGCCGGTCGATCAACAGCCGAAGATCCGGGATTAAGCGGTCGAGATGCGGGATGTCGTCAAGCTCGGACCAGCGCGCGCAAAAGATCACGATCATGTTCGCGCCAAGCTCTGCGTCCACATCGTTGAGCGTAAGACCAGCCAGCGCGGCGGTTTCCCGGATCCCATCTTTGAGCGGCGTCAGCGACGCGTCGTCGGTGCCGAAGATCACAGGCGCCAGCGGGCGGGTCCAGCGGGCAAAACGAAACCCGCCGTCGGACCGCGTAAAAAAGGCTTCTGCACGCTCGGGCGTCATGGGTCCTCACCAAAAAGATCGGACTTGGGCGGTGGGGCCAGGCCAAGATGGCTCCACGCGCGGCGGCCAAGCATCCGCCCCCGGGGGGTGCGTTGCAAAAGACCCTGTTGCAGAAGGTAGGGCTCGATCACCTCTTCTATCGCGTCCCGCGCCTCCGAAAGCGCCGCGGCGATCGTTTCCACGCCCACCGGCCCGCCGCCGTAGTGCTCCGCCAAAAGTCCAAGATAGCGCCGGTCGGCACCGTCGAGGCCAAGATCGTCGACGCCAAGCCGCGTCAGGGCCCGGTCCGCGATGTCCTTGTCGACCGCGCCGTTCCCCTCCACAATCGCGAAATCGACGACCCGGCGCAGCAAGCGGCCCGCGATCCGGGGCGTGCCCCGGGCGCGGCGGGCGATTTCCTCGGCGCCCTCCGGCGGCGCCCGCGCCTCCAAAAGCGCCGCGGCGCGGGTGACGATGCTGACAAGCTCTGCCACCGTGTAGAATTCGAGACGCGTGGGGATGCCGAAACGGTCCCGCAGCGGTGTGGTCAAAAGGCCGAGACGGGTGGTCGCCCCGACCAGCGTAAAGGGTTGCAAATCGATCCGGACTGTGCGCGCCGCCGGCCCTTCCCCGATCACAAGATCAAGCTCAAAATCTTCGAGCGCAGGGTAGAGGATCTCTTCAACAACGGGGTTCAGCCGGTGGATTTCATCGATGAAAAGAACATCGCGGGCGTCAAGATTGGTCAGGATCGCGGCAAGATCGCCGGCTTTTGCCAGAACCGGACCCGATGTCATGCGGAAATTGACGCCAAGCTCTCGCGCCATGATTTGCGCAAGCGTCGTTTTGCCCAAGCCGGGCGGGCCATAGAACAAAGTATGGTCCATCGCCTCGCCCCGGCGCCGGGCGCTTTCGATAAAGACGGCAAGGTTGGCGCGCGCATCCGCTTGGCCAACGAACTCTGCCAATGTTTGCGGGCGCAGCGCCCGGTCAGCGTCGCCGGGCCGGCTCTCTGGCCGAAGGCCGGGGTCGGGCGCCGGTTGGTCGGACGGGTCACGTGTGGTCACGGGCGCGCCCCCAGGGCTGGTGGGATGGTGAAAGCGTCGGGGTTGGCGCGCAAAGCGTGACCGGTCCGCCACGCGCCCGCAAATCCGGTCGACGCGACAATCCCCAAGACCCAAGCGCCGCGGCCAAGGGCACCCACGTCTTTTCGCGGGACAGGCAGAGGCGTCGCGCCACAGCGATTTGGGCTATGACCGGACCATGGGCACCGTCGGGACCGGGGAAGGCGACCACAGCCGGGCCGCCGGGCGATCAGTGCGGCGGGAGCGCTGTGCGCCGGTGCGTCCGGCCCCATCGGCCCCATCGGCGCCGGGCGCCCGGACCAACGGCGCGCCCGAAGCGTCGGGCTGTCGGACAGGATCTCGGCAAAGTGCGGCGGACACTGGCCGGGGCGCCCAGCGGATGGTGCGGCCACGCCCCTCACCCTTTTGGGCCGAGATGGCGGAGCGCGGCGCGGATAAGCTCTTGCGCCGTCTTCGGCCCGTCGGCGATGGCTTCTGCGACGGCGGCGGCGGCCTCACCCGGCGTGTAGCCAAGATTGACAAGCGCCGACAACGCATCGGCTTGCGCAGCAGCGCCATCGGTTGGGCTGGGGGAAAAGGCCATCGCCGCCGAAGGCGGCGTCTGCGGCGACGCCGCAGAGGTTTCGGGCACGCCCGAAACCATGGCCGGCGCTGCCCCCCTGGCGCCCAACGCCATGATCTGCGGACCCTTGTCGCGCAACTCCATCACCAGCCGGGCCGCTGTTTTCGGTCCAACGCCCGGCGCCGCGCGGATGGCCGTGGTATCGCCCAAGGTCAGGGCCCGGCCGATCCCCTCCGCCCCAAGCTTACCCAAGATCGCCATAGCCCCCTTCGCGCCGACCCCTTGGACAGAGGTCAACAGCCGGTGCCATTCCCGCTCAGCCAGGGTCGTAAATCCAAAGAGTTGCAAGAGGTCCTCCCGCACGATCAGCTCTGTATAAAGCGCGACGGGCGATCCCGCCGCCGGCAGGCCGGCCAGCGTTCGCTCGGAGCAATGGATCACGTAGCCGACACCCGCGGCTTCGATCAAAGCATAATCCGCGCCACAATGGTCGAGCCGCCCGGAAATCTTGCCAATCATACCGGGTGCTCCCCCTTGATGGTGCCCTGTCCTGTCGCGCGCGGACCGCCGCAGGCGGCGCGCGCGACAACAGGCCCGCGGCGACAGGTCCGCCAGGGGCCCGCGGGCCGATCCGCACGCGCGCCGATCCCGAACGCCCCGCCTGCGCTTGGCGCAGCCCTTGCCCAAGACGGAGGGCACAGCCGCGCGCGGCGCCCAAGGGCGCCTGCCCGCAGCGCCATGCAGGGGAGGTCAGCGCGGGGCGGCGTCATCCGTCTGACCGCGCAATCGCCGCGGCAAGCCTGTCGGCAGAGCGGGCGTGATGCGCATGGCAAAGCGCTATGGCCAGTGCATCGGCGGCGTCGGCGCCGGCAAATTTTGCACCGGGAAGCTGCAGCGCCACCATATGTGCGACTTGATCCTTATCCGCGTGTCCCACGCCAACCACGCATTTCTTCACGGCATTCGGCGCATATTCAGCCACCGGCAGGCCAGCCGCAGCCGGCACCAGAAGCGCGATAGCCCGCGCTTGGCCAAGCTTTAGCGTGCCGGCCGCGTCCTTGTTGACGAAGGTCTGCTCCACGGCGGCGGTCTCGGGCGCATGGCGCGCGACGACGGCTTCCAACTGGCGGTAAAGCGACAGAAGCCGCGCGGCCAATGCTGCCCCCTCGGACACGCAAATCCCGTTGGCCACGTGCCGCACCCGTGTCCCAGCGACGTCGACAACGCCCCAGCCGGTCCGTCGCAACCCCGGATCGACCCCGATCACCCGCATCGCACTGCCTCTTCTTCTTTTGATATCAGGCTAGCACGAAAGGGGAACATTTTGGAAGGCCCGCAAATCGGGCGCTTGGCGTCAGCCTGCGCGCCGCAGGGTCAGCGTGGTCCACCCGTCCAAGGCGTGATGGCGAACCGGGTGAAAGCCGTGGCCCGCATAGACCGCGCGCACCTGGAGCGCCTGGCGGTCGAGAAGGCCGGACAAGATGATGTGACCGCCAGGCGCCGCGTGCCGCACCATCGCGAGCGCCAAACGGCGCAGGGGACCCGCCAGAATATTGGCAAAAATCAGATCGTAAGGCCCGCGACGGCGGAGGACGGGCGCCGCGAACCCCGCGGCCCGGACAACCGGCACGCCCGCGCCGAACCCGTTGGCGCGCAGATTGGCGCGGCTTGTTGCCACCGCAATCGGGTCGATATCGGCCGCAATCACCGCCCGCCGCCAAACAGCGCGTGCCGCCATCGCCAAAGCGCCCGTCCCGCTGCCGATATCGGCGGTGTTCCGGGCAACCACCCCCGACCCGATCAAGGCATCCAGCGCCAAAAGACAGCCGCGTGTGGTTGCGTGATGCCCGGTGCCGAAGGCCATCGCCGCCTCAATTTCAAGTGCGATGCGGTGGCCCGGCAGCCGGTGGGCATCATGCGCGCCATGGACCACGAAGCGGCCCGCGACCACAGGCGCCAATTCGCGGCGCACTTGCGCGACCCAGTCGCGGTCATCGAGCCGGCTGACCGCGAAGGGCGCTGCCCCCTTCAGCTTGGCCAGCAGCGCCCGGCCCGCCTGGTCGGGGGCCGCGACAAAGTATCCGCCAACTTCCCAAAGCCCCGAACCGTCCTCAACCTCAAAAACGCCGACAGCCGTCGGCGCCGGCGTCAAGCGTTCAAGCGCCTCGCCCAACGCCTCCGCGGCCAGGGGACCGGGCACTGTGGTGAGGGCCGTCCAAGTCGTCATATGCCCGCCCTAAAGGGTTTGCCGTGGAAAATCGGGGCTATGCCGACGTTCAGACAGCGTTTCCAATGGTCCCGTGACCGACACGCGCCCTAGGCGCCCGTGCCGATGGGACAGGTCACGCCCGTCCCGCCGATGCCACAATAGCCGCCAGGGGTCTTGGCGAGGTATTGTTGATGGTAATCCTCGGCATAGTAAAACGGGCTCGCGGCCACGATCTCGGTCGTGATCTGGCCAAGCCCCGCCGCCGTCAGCCGCGCCTGAAAAAGGTCGCGGGACGCCTCGGCCGCCATCTGTTGTGCGGGTGGCGTTGTGTAAAGGCCGGAACGGTACTGGGTCCCGACATCGTTGCCCTGCCGCATCCCTTGGGTGGGATCATGCCCTTCCCAAAAGACCTGCAACAGCCGCTCAACGCTGACTTGCGAGGGATCGTAGACGATCAAAACAACCTCGTTATGCCCGGTTTGACCGGTGCAAACCTCCCGGTATGTCGGGTTGGGTGTCGCGCCGGCGGCATAGCCCACGGCCGTGACCCAAACGCCGGGAAGCCCCCAAAACATCCGCTCCACGCCCCAAAAGCATCCCATACCGACCTGCAACATCTCGGTGCCTTCGGGGAACGGCCCCTTTAGCGGGCGGCCCGTGACGAAATGGGTCTCGGCCGTGGGGATCGCCCCCGCCCGGCCAGGCAAGGCCGCAGCCGCGTCGGGGATTGTCGTCTTCTTGCCAAATCCAAACATCTCAGCGCTCCCTCTGCTGTCTGGTTTGAAGATAAGCGCGCGCGGTCCGCAATCCAGATGCCATCACTCCGCCGGCGCGGCGAGACCGTTTTGAAACACCGTCTCGCGTCCCCGTTCGGGGTGGCGCGGGATCAGAAGCGCCAGAAGGAAAGAGCCGGCGGCCAGAACAGCGGCCAAACCGAACACCATTCCGGGATCGTGAAGCCAGAGATAGCCCAGCAAAAACGGAAGAAACACCGCCGCAATGTGGTTGATCGTAAACGCCACCGCCGCGGTTGGCGCGATGTCCTGGGGATCCGCGATCTTCTGAAAATAGGTCTTCAGCGCCAAGGCCAACGCAAAAAAGAGGTGATCCAGCACGTAAAGCGCCGCTGCCAAAAGCAACCCCCAGCCGAAATAGTAGATCCCGCCATAGGCCAGGAAAATGGCCACAAGCCCCGCATACTCAAAGCACAGCGCCCGACGCTCCCCCCAGCGCGCTACGGCCCAACCGATCACCGGTGCGAACGCCATATTGGCCACAAAATTCAGCAAAAACAGCGCTGTAAGCTCATGCACCTCCATCCCGAAACGCTCGACCATCATAAAGGCCGCGAACACGATAAAGATCTGACGCCGCGCGCCCGACATGAACTGCAGCGCGTAGTAAAGCCAATAGCGTCGGCGCAGCACGAAGGTCTTGTGCTGCGGTTCGGGCGCCTCGAACTGCGGATACAGAAAGAGGCAAAGCAGCGCGATGGCCACGGTGGCAAGCCCGCCCACCATATAGACGAAATTGTAGGTCAGCCCGAAGGCTTTCCACCCCACAACCAAAAGCCCATAGGACACCAGCGAGGCCGCCGACCCTGCGGCCAAAATCCAGCCGAGCGTCTGCGGCGCACGCTCCTTTGGGATCCATTGCAGTTGCAGCGACTGGTTCACGGTCTCGTAGTAATGAAAGCCAATCGAGGCGATCATGGTGGTCGCCAACAGCCCGCCAAAGGTTGGAAACCAGGCCGTAATGGCCGTCGCCACGCCCAGCATGATGAGGGAAACGAGGCCGAGAACCTGCTCTCGCACGATAACGATCATCGCGATGACGCCGTCGGCCAGGAATCCGGGGATCTCACGCACGGTATGGAGCCAGCCGATATCGGCACCGTCGAAGGCCACACGCTCGATCACGAAATTGTTGAGCAGCGCCGACCAAACGGCAAAGGACAACGGCATCGCCGCCGCCATGAGCAAAAGCAGCATCAAGGGGCGCCGGTACAGCGGCAGACGCTCCGCCTCCGCCACCGATATAAGGGTTAAACGATCACCGATCATGGCCAGGGCATAGCGCGGGATACGCGGTCAGGCGAGCGGAAAGCGACCGATGCCGGCTTAACGAAATCTTCTCCAGATAGACCCTAAGGTAGCGGCCAATTGCATCGTCACGGCGGCGATGGGGTGTCGTGGCGCAGTGTCCCGGCAAGCCTTGCGCGCAGCAAGCAGGCGATCGCTGCGATGGAGCGGGAGGCGACTTTAACCGCGGTGATGACGGCGCGCGCGAGCTCGGCACCGCGTGCGGCGTCCGATATGAGTCAGAGCGAAAACACGTTCGCGGCCCTGCGCTCTCACCCCGATTTTGCCGATGTGCTGCTTTTGGACGGCGAGGGGGCGCTTTTGGCGAAGGTCACAGCGGAACCGGGGCAGCGGCGGGGCGACTTGCTGACCAGCGTCGCCCCGGTGGTGATCGAGGATGGCGGAACCCGGCGGCGCATCGGCACTGTCGAAGTGCGGTTCGACAAGGCCCGTATCGCGTCCGAAATCCGGGGGATCGTGCTGATGCACATTCTCCACGGCATCCTGGTCGCGGGCGCCGTTGTGACGGCGCTGTTTTTCGTGGCGCGGACGGTCACAAAGCCGCTGAAGCTTCTGCGCGGCACGTTGGTGCATATCGAAGGCGGCGACTACACCCGCAAGGTCGACCCGAGCGCACTGTCAAGCGAGCATACCGAGGTGCGCGAAGTTGCCCGCGCGGTGGAGCGGTTTCGCGAGACGGCGCTTGCGGTGGAGGAAATCCGCAAATCAGACGACCGCGCCGCGCGGGAGGAGCGTCGCCGCATCCGGGCGGCGCTGGAATCCACCCAGGATGCGGCCCTCGTCCTGCGCGAGACGGGGCAGCTCGTCTTCCAGAACCGGGCCGCGCGCGCCCTGCTTGGGGGACTTTTGGTCGAGGGTCGCGCGCCGATTGACGCAATCACCGCCCCAGAGGACCAAGAGGCAGTGCGGCGGGCCATCCAGGACCGGGCCAGCGACGAATTGTCGACCGAGCTCTTGACGGCTGCGGGGGGCGGCGAAACCCTGCCCGTCCGGCTTCGCATCAACCCGATCTATGACGCCGACAGCGTCTATCTCGGCGCCGTTTTGATGGCGACGGATATCTCCGAACAGGTGCAAAGCGCGGCGCGGATCCGGCATTTGGCAGAGCATGACAGCCTGACCGGGCTCAAAAACCGGCGCCTTTTGGAGGAGGAGATTTCCCGGATCTCCGCAGACGGTGCGCACGGGGAGGTGGCGCTTCTGCTTCTTGACCTCGACCGCTTCAAACAGATCAACGACACGCTCGGCCATCCCGTTGGCGACGCGCTGCTGATCCGCGTGGCCGAGATGATCGAAGATGTCGCCGCTGGTGCCGGTCTTGCCGCGCGTCTTGGCGGCGATGAATTCGCGCTGCTGCTGCGCGGTGAGGATGCGACACTGCGCGGTCGGGTTGTCGCGCGTGAGATCGTTGGCATGCTGGCAGAGCCGGTGCATGTCGCAAACCGCCAATTGCGCACCGGCGCAAGCATCGGCATCGCGCGGCTGACGCCCGAGGGGCTGACGGTCGCCGACGCGTTTCGCCGCGCCGCTCTGGCGCTTTACGAGGCAAAACGGCAGGGGCGCGGTTGCTTTTTCGAGTTCGAAGAAACGATGGAGCGCGAGGTGCGGCGCCAGTCGTTGATTGAGGGCGCGATGCGCGGCGCCCTGAAAACCAACGCCATTTACCCGATGTTTCAACGCCAAGTCGCGCTTTCGACCGGGCGGATCGTCGGCTATGAGGCCTTGGCGCGGTGGACGCATCCCGAGCTTGGCCAGATCAGCCCGGCAGAGTTCATAACGGTGGCCGAAGAAACCCGGCAGATCGGCGATCTGACGGCGCATCTGATGACCGCCGCCTGTCGCGCGGCGGTCGCATGGCGGGCGCGCGGCTTTGCGGGGCGGGTCGCTGTCAACGTTTCGCCACGGCTTTTCAGACACACCCTGCCTGAGATGATCGACGATGTGTTGCTTGCGGCCGGCTGCCCGGCAGAGGCGTTAGAGATCGAGATCACAGAAGCGGTGTTGTTGTCGGACACGCAGCGCAATCTGTCGCTGGTTTCGGCGTTGCGGGACCGGGGCATTTTCGTTGCGCTGGACGATTTTGGGATGGGGTACTCATCGCTCAGCTATCTGCAAAGCTTTCCCGTCGATCGGATCAAGATCGATCGCGCCTTCGTCTCAAAGCTCGGCACCGCGCCCGAACCCTCGGCCCTGGTCCGCGCGATTGTTGAGCTTGGCCACGCGCTGGGTATGCAAGTGACAGGGGAAGGCGTCGAAACGCCCGAGCAGTTGGAGGCGCTGCGCGCTGTTGGCGCCGACAGCGTCCAGGGCTTCGTACACGGCACCCCGCTCGACCTCGAACAGACGCTGGTCGATTTCGATGCCGCCGCGCGGTACCCGGCCCTGACGGCAGAGCGCACGTAACCCCCTGGCGCTGCGATGCCGCCTTGTGACCCGACAAGAAGCGCGGCAGGGGGGTTGGGGCCGCCAAAGAACTGGCGCTGGGGTGCACCACGCCGCCGTTGTGCTAGGCGCGCCGCGGCCGACCGGGCCACGCCCGCCATGACCGGGCGCCACACGCCTTTGCAACCGCATGGCCGCCCGCGGGGCGCGGCCATGGGCCAGTTTTTGGCCTCAGGTCTGGGCCTCAGGTCTGGGCCTCAGTTTTTGGCGTAGTATTCGACGACGAGGTTCGGTTCCATCATCACCGCGTAGGGCACATCGCCAAGGCCCGGCGTGCGCACAAGCGTCGCCGACATTTTGGAATGGTCGGCCTGGACGTAATCGGGCACGTCACGCTCTGGCAGGCCAACGGCCTCCAACACGCTGGTCAGCTGGCGCGACCGCTCCCGCACTTCGATCACATCGCCCTCGTTCACACGATAGGACGGGATGTTCACGCGCTTGCCGTTGACCAGGACGTGACCGTGGTTCACGAACTGACGCGCGGCAAAAATGGTCGGCACAAACTTCGCGCGATAGACCAACGCGTCGAGCCGACGCTCCAACAGGCCGATCAAGTTCTCACCCGTGTCGCCCTTGATCCGCTCCGCCTCCGCATAGATGCGGCGGAACTGCTTTTCGGTAAGATCGCCGTAATAGCCTTTCAGCTTCTGCTTGGCGCGCAGCTGCAGGCCAAAATCCGAAAGCTTCCCCTTGCGCCGCTGGCCATGCTGGCCCGGGCCATACTCCCGTCGATTGACAGGCGACTTGGGCCGCCCCCAGATGTTTTCACCCATGCGGCGGTCGAGTTTGTATTTGGCAGCCGTGCGTTTGGTCACGTCTGGATCCTTTCTGGTCGGGTGGCAAAGCCACCGGGTGCGAAAGGTGCTTTCCTCTGCCCTAACGGGCCGACAGGTTCCCCCTTGCGGGGGCCACAAACACCAAAAGGCCAGGTTCCTAGCCAGGATGGGCTGATGCCCCGGTTGATCCCGGGTGTCAAGACGGATCGCCCGGTTTACACGCTGACGTCGCCATCGTCGAAGATGTTGATGGGAACGTCGCGCAAAAACGACAGCGCGGAATCAAGGCTGGTCCGGTCCACGTAAAGGTCTGGATGCATGATGTTGACCTTCGCAAACTGAAAGTAAGCCCCGGTGCGCGCGAAAAAGAAGGCCTTCGACTGGCCCGCCTGGTGTGTGTGGGTCAAAGCAAAGGCGATCAGATGCGCCCGGTAGGTGCCGAAACTGGTCCGGGCCGGCGCGTTGGGAAACATCTCTTCTTCCCCTTCGAGCACATCCGCCAAATGGCGCGGCGGCTCATCCGCCATGCCCACCCCGCGCATATCGTCGTCCGCCTTCACCATATGCGGCAGATTGGTGCCAAAGCTCATGCGGTTCATCGGGCTTGCGGCCTGGTAGTCGCGCAGAACATCCAACGCATCTTCCCGGGCACCGTCGTCCTGGCAATAGATCAGCGCGCTGTCACGCCGGCTTTTCTCGGACGGGGGCGAGAACTTGGCCGAGGCGATGCCCGGCAACGGAATGATCTCGCGGTTCACCACCTTCATGACGCTGCCAAGATAGGGGTTGCGCACATTGAGATAGATGCGCTTTGAGATTTCCCGCACTTCACCCATGCCAAAATGAAAAAAGGCGCGCTGCAAACCCTCCTTCGCGGGCGTATCGACATGCCCCCGCTGGAACCGCAGTTTGAGGGTGTCGACATGTTTGGTATCCAGCATGACATGGAGGGGGCCGCGATAGGCGCCGCCGCAGCTGATGTTGAGGAACATCCGCGGGATCATTTCCCCAGTTTGGGCCAGGATAGGACGGCCGAGCGCCGCCAGATCTTCAAAAAAATGCTTGACGATGTAATCCGTGGGCGGGCGCTGATCGGGCTCTGCGTTGTAGATCTTGTAGACCATGTTGTAAAAACGGTTGTGAAGCGTCGGGTCGTAGGCCCGGGTCAACCCACCGCCCCGTCCAATCATGCCGTGGCGCCGTGTGGGTGCGGCAAAGGTTTCATACGCGTCCCAACATTCGTCGAGATAGCGCACCAAATTGGCGCTCATATGCCCCCGCGGCGCACCGCGGCCCGTCCAGTTGCGAATGTGATCGGTCAGCGAAGCCATGGAAATCCCCCTTCTGTCAAAACCGGTCATGCGGTTCTGCGCCTTGGTCGCGGCCAGCGGGGCGCCGGTTCAAAAAAAGGGTGCTTTGGGGGGCGGCAGCCTTGGTCCGAAGCGCATTGCGTTAGAGAACGCGTCAAGCGCCCACGCTCCGCCGGAATTGAGCGCGAAGCCGCACCAAGTTGAGCGGACCGGGTCCGAGAGCGCTTGGCCACGGACCTCAGACATCAAGCACCCCAAAACGCATTGAAGCCTTTGATTTCAGGCAGCTTTATGGGAAGCGGGTTTTCGACGGAACGTTTTAGGGTTGGAAACACGCAGCGCGCCCATCGGCGGCGATGGTGCGCGCGCCATCTTCGATCTGGCGCGCGCGGCGCGCCAGGGTGTGCGACAGGGCGTTTGGATCGCGCGTTTTCGGACTTGGCAAAACCGCCATCAGACGCGCGGCGTTGCGGGGGCCGACATCGCCCGCGGGCAGGTCGAAGTAATGCCGGCTCGCCGCCGCGACGCCAAAGACGCCGGTGTCGAACTCTGCCACGTTTAGATACACCTCAAGGATCCGGCGCTTGCCCCAAAGCAGTTCGATCAACGCGGTGAACCCGGCCTCCAACCCTTTGCGCACCCAACTGCGGGCCTGCCACAGAAAGACGTTTTTGGCGGTCTGTTGACTGATGGTTGAGCCGCCCCGCACGGCCCCGCCCGCGAATGCCGCGCGGATCGCGGCGATGTCGAACCCGGCGTGTTGACAGAACTTGGCGTCTTCCGCCGCGACCGCGCTGCGCGCAAGATGGGGGGACATCGCGGCCAAGGGGATCCAGCGCCGCTCTAGCGTGCCGTGGCGCACCCACTCTGCCGCCTGATAGTAGTTGATGGGCGGGTTGACAACGCGCAACAAAGCGACGCCCGACAGAAGAACCAAGAGAAGGCCCAAAAGCCCCAGGCCGACCCAGCGCAGGACACGCCGGAGCCTGCCGCGCTTTTTCCGCGGCGGGCGCTTGGCCTTGTCGGCGGTGCGAGCAGCACCGGTTTTCGACTTGGCCATGGCAGGTCAGACCGGTTCAGCGGGGGCGGCGCGCATGAGGCAGGATATGTACCCATGCGGGGCGCGGGCAAAGGGGCAACACGG
>CALCPC010000669.1 GCA_937900975.1 uncultured Paracoccaceae bacterium | reverse complement strand
CGACGATGGGGGCCGACGCCATGAAGGTGCAAAGCTCGTCATAGAACGGCCGCTCTTTGTGGACGCCATAAAACACGCCCGCCTGAGCTTTGGTGAGGTGGATCCGCTTTTGCGCGACGATCCGCAGACCCGCGGCCTCAAACTTGGCGTTGATCTGACCCGTCAGATTGCGGGCGGTTGCATCGGGTTTGATGATCGAGAAGGTGCGCTGGACAGCCATCTTGGGGTCACTCCTGAAAAAAGGCCCGGTGGCCGGGCGTGAGACCGCGCGGGGCTACCATGCCGGCACTGCCACGAAAAGCCTAAATCTTACCGCCGGGCTTCCGCCGCCCGCGGCTATTGCGGACGGTTGCGGATTGACAATCCGGCGGGTCGCGGGGCAGGTCAGCGCCATGCTTCGCTTGACCGATCTGCGCTATTCGATTGCCGGGAAGCCCTTGCTAGAGGGGGCGAGCGCCACCTTGCCCGCCGGTCACAAGGTGGGGCTGGTGGGCCGCAACGGGACCGGCAAAACCACGCTTTTCCGTCTGATCCGGGGCGAAATCCCCCTCGACGGGGGCGAGATTGAGCTGCCGCGCCGCGCCAAGATCGGCGGCGTGCGCCAGGAGGTTCCGGCCGGGCCGACCAGCCTGATCGACACCGTGCTTGCCGCAGATACCGAGCGGGGCGCGCTTTTGGCCGAGGCCGAAACCGCGACCGACCCCGGGCGCATCGCCGAGATCCAGACCCGGCTGGTCGACATCGACGCCCATTCGGCAGAGGCGCGGGCGGCCACCATCCTGTCCGGCCTCGGTTTTGACGCGGCGGCGCAGGCGCGGGCCTGCGCCGAGTATTCCGGGGGCTGGCGGATGCGGGTGGCGCTTGCCGCCGTGCTGTTTGCCGAGCCCGATGTGCTGTTGTTGGACGAGCCGACGAACTATCTCGACCTTGAAGGCACAGTCTGGCTGGAGGCGTATCTGGCGCGCTATCCCCATACCGTGATCGTGATCAGCCATGACCGACAGCTTCTCAACCGCTCGGTCGGGGCGATCCTGCACTTGCATGACCGCAAACTGACCCTCTACCAAGGCAATTACGACACGTTCGACCGGACGCGGCGCGAAAAGCTCGCCCTGCAGGCCGCGGCGGCCAAAAAACAGGCCGCGCAGCGCGCGCATATGCAGGCCTTTGTCGACCGCTTCCGCTACAAGGCGTCGAAGGCGCGCCAGGCGCAAAGCCGGCTGAAAGCGCTAGAGAAGATGGAGCCCATTGCGGGCGTCGTCGAAAGCGCGGTGGCGGGCTTCAGCTTCCCCTCCCCCGAGGCGCTGTCGCCGCCGATCCTGCGGCTCGACGCGGTCGATGTCGGCTATGACGGTGCGCCGGTCTTGCGCAAGCTCGATCTGCGCATCGACCAGGACGACCGCATCGCGCTGCTTGGCGCCAACGGTCAGGGGAAATCGACGCTATCCAAACTGCTGTCCGACCGCCTGGCGCCCATGGACGGGCGGCGGCACGCCTCGTCGAAACTGCGCATCGGCTATTTCGCGCAGCACCAGGTCGACGAGCTGCATCTTGACGAGACGCCGATCCAGCATGTCCAGCGCCTGCGCCCCGAGGAGGCGCCGGCGAAAATCCGCGCACGCTTGGCCGCCGGCGGCAGGGGCGTCGAGATTGCCGACACCGCCGTCGCAAAGCTTTCGGGCGGACAAAAGGCGCGGCTTTCGCTGCTTCTGGCCACCATCGATGCGCCGCATATGATCATCTTGGACGAGCCGACGAACCATCTTGACATCGAAAGCCGCGAGGCGCTGGTCCACGCGCTAAACGCTTACGAAGGCGCGGTAATTCTGGTCAGCCACGACCCGCATCTGATCGCAAGCGTGGCGGATCGGCTGTGGCTGGTCAAAGACGGTCATGTCGCACCTTGGGCCGAGGATTTAGACGCCTATCAGCGCATGCTGCTCGGCCACAAAGCGCCGACGGAAAAGAAACCGCCCAAAGCTGCCAAACCGGCGCCACAAAACGTTCTTAAGCCCCTGAAAGCAGAGGTCGCGAAATGCGAGGCGCGGATCCAAAAGCTGGAAGAAATGCGCGCCAACATCGATACCAGGCTCGCCAACCCCTTGCTCTATGAGCGTGGCGACACGGAGGAGATCGAGAAGTGGCAGCGCAAACGGGGCGAGGTTGAGGATGGGCTGGAGCGGGCCGAGGCGCTGTGGATCGCGGCGCTTGAAAAGCTGGACGCGGCCGAGGCAAAGCGATGCGCGCTCTGGCGCTTGGCGCCCCGCTTGCCGATGTGGCGCTGACCAGTTTCGTGACGCTCTTCGTGATCATCGACCCCATCGGCCTTGTCCCGATGTTCGTGGCGCTGACCGGCGGCTTGGCCGTGCGAGAGCGGCGCGCCATTGCCGCGCGGGCCTGTTTGACCGGCTTTGGCATTCTTTTGGTTTTCGGACTTGCGGGCGAGGCGTTGTTGGCGCTGATCGGCATTGGCATGCCGGCCTTTCGGATCGCTGGCGGGCTCCTTTTGTTTTTGACGGCGCTCGACATGTTGTTTGAAAAGCGCCGACCGCGGCGGGAGAAATCGGTCGAGGCCCGCGCCACGCCCGCCGACGATCCAGCGATCTTCCCGCTGGCCACGCCGCTGATCGCGGGTCCGGGTGCGATGGCCACCATGATATTGTTGGTCGAGCAGCAGCCCGCCGTCGCCGGACAGGCGGTTGTGTTCAGCGTGATGGCGGCGGTGGTCTTGAGTGCCTACTTATTGTTCCAACTTGCCGGGCTTTTGGAGCGTGCGTTGGGTCCTTTGGGCATTAACGTGGTCACGCGGCTTCTGGGCATGTTGTTGGCCGCGCTTTCGGTGCAGTTTGTCTTGGATGGGCTGCGCGATGTCAGCGCGGGGTGGAGTTAGCAGATGACCGGTGACCAGACCGCCAACCTTTTCTATCTGATCCTGCTGCTGGTTTTTGTCGGCGGCTATCTGATGTTTGATGCGGGCCGCAGATTTAGCGAAAACCTGCGCTTCGGCCTCGTCTGGCTTGGCATCTTTGCCTCAGTCATCGTGGGGTATCAGCTTTTGGAGGGGACGCGCCCACGCGCGGGGGAAGCGCCGCGGGTGACGTCCTTTGTCAATGATGAGGTGCTGCTGCGCCGCGCGCGGGACGGGCATTTCTATGTCACGCTCGACATCAACGAAACCGCGGTGCGCTTTGTCGTTGACACCGGTGCCTCGCTGGTCGTGCTGAACACCGAGGACGCGGCACGGGTGGGCTATACGCCCGGGTCGCTGCGCTTTTCGGGGCAGGCGAGCACGGCGAACGGCCGGGTTCGGATCGCGCCGATCACGATCGAGGAGGTGGCCTTGGCCGGGTTTATCGACCGCGGAGTGCGCGGCGCGGTCAATGGTGGCAGGCTGGTCGCATCGCTTTTGGGGAAGAGC
>CALCPC010000668.1 GCA_937900975.1 uncultured Paracoccaceae bacterium | reverse complement strand
GAACTATGAGAAGTTCATGTCCATGCCTGAGGATCTGCGCAAGGTCGTCGTCGATGGGTTCTATCAGCTACAGCAGGCGACCTTCGCTTCGCCAAAGCGCAAGTCGATCCAGGCCTATGAGGATTTTGTCGCCGGGGGCGGCGATCTCTACGTGCCGACGCCGGCCGAAAAAGCGGCCTTTGCCGAGGCGGCAGCGCCGGTCTACGACTGGTTCAAGGCCAATGTAGACGGCGGCGCAGACATCTTTGCGGCGATGGAAGCCGGTGTTGCCGAGGCTGAGGCGGCGCTGGATGCAATCTACGGCGCCGATCTCAACTGATCGACGCGAACAAAGGGGCGTACCGCGCGGCGCGCCCCTTTTTTGCGGGCACGTCTGCCAAAGCGGCCCCCTTTGGATGGCTTGACCCTGCAAAAAACGCCGTCGGGAAATCCGGCCTGTCCGGTTGGGGACGGATGCCGCAACGCCCGGCCTTGCGCGGCTGTGCCCGGCCCGGCCTTTCGAAGCGGCGCCCGGGCGGTTTGCCGAAATTGGACGTCGATGCGGGGCTTTCCGCAAACTCGGGTTTTTCGCGTCCGCCCCGGCTTTGGCCCGTCGCACCCGACCCTAGCGCTGTTCCCGCAAATACGCCATCCGCTGTGGCCTCACGGCGCAGGCGCGGCGCCTTCGCTTGCATAGTACCGACGCGGGTTCATCGCGCGCGCCTGGCGAAACGCGCGATAGAATTGCGAATAGCTGCCAAACCCCGCATCAAGCGCCGCCGTCAAAAGATCGGCGCGGGCGTCCTCTTCCATCCTTCGATCGACACGGGCGAGCCGGGTTTCCGTCCGCATCTCCACCACGCCCTTCCCGGTTTCCGCGCGAAAAAGTTGACCAAGGCGCCCGGCACTTAACCCAGCACCCCGCGCCAGCGCACCCATGCTAAGGCCCGGATCGGCCTGCAGGGCCCGCGCCGCCCGCTCCACCGCGGGGTGCAGGCGCCGGCCCGTGCCGGCTGGCGCGGCCGTCCACAAAGTCCACGCGCGGGCCAGCCAATAGGCATAGCCCGCCCGCCGGTAGCCGGGCGCCTCCAGCCGCGCGATGCCTTCGGCGGTCGCGTGAAGCTCTGCCACCGCCGCCGGCACCAGCCGCCGCGGTCCCGGCTCAACCCCGCCCTGGCCAAAGGGCGGGGCCCCGGCCCCACCGACCGGGGGCAGGGCCACGCGAGAGACCACAAACACCCACATGTCGAAATCCGCGCTGTCGGACAAGAGCGCGTGCGCCTGGCCCGCCAGCGCCCAAAGCAGCACGCCCGGGGTCAGCGCGACAACCTCGCCATCCAAAAGATACTCTGCCGCACCCTGCAGGCCCAAAAGCACCACAAGCTCATCATGGCGCTCTGCCCCGCTGGCGTAGCGGCGGCGCTGACTGCGGCGCCAATGATCGGCGCCGGCGGCGTTGCGCACGGCGGGGTGGGGTAGGCGTTCGCTCATTTCTGCAATGTATCGGGGAAATTCTGCAAAGAAAGAGCCCAGACACGTGGCTAATGTGCAAACTGAAGATCTGGGGAGGTTTTCGGGAATGCAGCGATACCGGGCCCGCACAGCGCATAATGCGCCCCGCGTGCGACTACTCGAACGGATAAAGCCAAACGCGATAGTCGGCGATCAGATCATGCGCCTGCGCGATCTGTTCCGGCGTCATCTTGCGCGCGACGTCCTCCAGGCTGATCGCGGCATCCGGGTCGTCGCCGATCGCGCTCAACGTGTACCACATATAGGCGCGCACCAGATCCTGCGCGACACCGCGCCCGATTTCATAATACCACCCAACGCCCGATTGCGCACCGGGGTGCCCCTTCATCGCCGAACGCAGATACCATTCGAAGGCGCGGACATCGTCGCGCGCGACGCCAAGGCCCATGGCGTACAGGATGCCGATCAGCTCCTCCGCATCGGCATTGCCCGACCGCGCGGCGGGCCAAAGCGCGGCGTAGGCCTCCTTAAAGCGCCCGCGCTCCATCAAATCGCGGGCAACACCGATATCGGCCGCGGCAGGACCGGCCATCGCCAGAAGAAGAAGCGCTATTCGAAGCATCTCACCACGCTTTTTGCAGCACTGTGCCTAGGGGCGGCGGCGGGCACAAGTGCGGGCGCAGAGATCGCGGTGACGGCACGGGATTTCCGCCCCATCGACGCGCCGGCGGCGGCGGTTGGGCGGCTGTTGTTTTACGACAAGATCCTGTCGGGAAACCGGAACATCTCCTGCGCCACCTGTCATCACCACGACCTTGCCACCGGCGACGGGCTGTCGCTTGGCATCGGCGCCGGCGGGACGGGCATCGGGCCAGAGCGTCGCGCCGGTCCGCAGATCCACCGCCGGGTACCGCGAAACGCGCCGCCGCGGTGGAACCTTGGCGCGCGGGCGGTGACGGTGCTGTTCCACGATGGCCGCGGCAGCGCCTCCCCCCGCTTTGACGCGCCCTTCGACACCCCAGCGGAGGAGCGTCTGCCCCCGGGGCTAGAGAACGTGCTGGCCGCGCAGGCGCTCTTTCCACTGCTTGCCGAGACTGAGATGGCCGGGGAAGCGCGCGACAATCCGGTGGCCCGCGCAGCGCGGCGCCGCCCGCAAGAGGCGTGGGAGATGCTGGCCACCCGCGGCCGCACCATCCCGGCCTATGCCGCCATGCTGGCCACGGCCTATCCCGACATCAAAGCGCCCGGCGATATCGCGATCCACCACATCGCCAATGCGCTCAGCGCCTTTATCGCCGCGGAATGGCAGAGCTATGACAGCCGCTATGACCTCTTTCTCGGCGGCCAAGCCGTCCTGACCGCGGCGGAGTTGCGGGGGCGGGCGCTGTTTTTCGGTGCGGCGGGGTGCAGCGGGTGCCATACAGGCGCGCTGTTTTCGGATCAGCAATTCCATGCGCTGGG
>CALCPC010000667.1 GCA_937900975.1 uncultured Paracoccaceae bacterium | reverse complement strand
GAAGGGCGCGTTGCCGTGTTTTGTGGGGCCTACCCAAGCTCGCGGGAGTGATAGCCCCGGGGCTTGATGTCATAATGCGCCGCCAGACGCTGGAGTGCGATTTTCAGCACCACTTTCCCTGACCGCGCCGACCAGCCGAGCCGCCGCTCCGCCGCCTCCAACCCTTCCAGCAAGCAGCAAACCCGCAGGACAACGTCCGACAGTCCCGGCCCCAAAGCGGTCATCGCGCGCGACAGACGGTCGCGCGCGGCGGCCGGTCCCTCCAACGGGCCCTTCGAGCCGCGCGGGGCGTCGCCCCCGCCGGCCAGGAACCGATCCCAGTTTTGCGCCACACGCGGCCCCATTTGAGCGCATTCGAAGTCTTCGCGCAGACGTTCGCCCGCTTCGATCAGCTCTGGCGACAGGTAAGGCTGTCCGGCGCGGTCCTTTTTGCGGCCAAGCACCAGAAGTGGGCTTTCGGCAAGGTTAAACCGCACCACTTCGCCGCCGCTGCCGCCGGTTGCGGCGACGCGCCGCTCCCCAAATTCTTGGTGCTGCGCCTGGAAGGGATCGCGCGCGGGCTCCCCGCCCGATTTGCGCGCACGATCAGTCTCCAACAACCGTTTCAGCGCGCCCCGCCCGGCCTGAGTGATGCTATAGCGCGCCACCTTGCCCGATTGCTGGCAAGAAATCCAATCGCGGAGCGCGAACTCATGCGCCACGCGCGCGTCGACGACGGCAATCCGTGTGTGACGGCCCGGAACCGTTTCGCGCAGCACCACGGATTTCTCCATGTCGGGAGCCACGGCCAGAAAGGCAGCCTTTTCGCACAGCCGCCGAAGAATGCGACGCGCCTCCTTGTCGACGGTGTCGCTCGACTCCTCTAACCGGCGCGCTGCCTTAGCTACCATACCTGCGTAATCCTTTGTTGTGTCTGCGTTGCTGGGGTCAACGGGAAAAAGATCGCGGTCTACAGCCTCCAACGCGGCATCGACCAGCGGGTCGTCGCGCCGGGTTTCGACGCGCCGGATTTGTCGCAACAGCGTAGATGCGTGCCGCCCTTGGGCGCGGGCCATGGCCCGGTTCGGTATTTTGCCGGACGTGTGGACCAGATAGGTCAGGATCGTGTCCGGCACGGCTGTGGCGCAGCTCTCCGCGTCCGGGGATGTGTCGCCAGATGTGCCGCGGCCTTCGGTCTTGACGTAATGCATAGCTGGAACCCGATACGCACAATTTTACGAAACTCTACCTAAAGTTGAAGCGTAAACTGAAAGTTAATCCGCCGCGCGCTGGGCGCCGAACGGTGATCGGGCCGCGCGCGCAACACAGGCAACGCCGGTCGAGACTGGGTGTCACCACGATCAAACCGGAGCGTTCGCCATGACCGACACAGCCACCCTTTCCGCCCTCCGCCGGCCCCGCATCCTGGTTCAGGCCGCGCGGCTGGGCGCCCGCGATTACCGCCGCTAGCGCGATCTTGCCACTGCGCTGGGTAGCACTCCGGGCCGGCGACAGATCCTGCCGCAGCTTCTGGCCGCAGAGTTGGCGCGGGATGCGGCGCGCCGGGCCGCCGACGGCACTTGGTCCGCCGCGCGGCACATCAGCGTCCTCAGCGCCCTGCTTGCGGAAGCCGCTGCGGCGCCCATGGCAAGCAAGGCGGCTTAAGTCACAAATTCATTGCCTTACGGCGCTTTCTTAAGGCAACACTACGCAAAGGCGTCGGGTTCGCGCGCCTTCGCGCGCGTCACATAGGCGTCCAAAGCCTCCCGGATCCCGGGCTCGAGCGCGGGCGCCTCATACTCGGCAAGCAGGCGGTGCACCCGCGCCGCCGCCAGCGCTTCGGTGTCGCGCCCGCCCTCATCGGCCCAAGTTTCAAAGGGTTTGTAGTCCAAAAGCCCGGACCGCCAGAACGCGTCTTTGAAATTGGCCTGGGTGTGCGCGCAGCCAAGGTAATGGCCGCCTGGCCCGACCTCCCGGATCGCATCCAGCGCTTGGGCGTTTTCAGACACGTCGATCCCGGTGGCGAGCGCGTGGAGGATCCCCAGTTGGTCGGCATCCATCACGAATTTTTCATAGCTCGACACAAGCCCGCCCTCCAGCCAGCCCGCGGCGTGGAGCATGAAGTTGACCCCCCCAAGAAGCGCCGCGTTCAGCGTGTTGGCCGTCTCGAACGCCGCTTGCGCATCTGGGAGTTTGGAGCCGCAAAGCGCCCCTCCGGACCGGAACGGCAGGTTAAGACGGCGGGCCAGTTGCCCTGCCCCGTAGAGAATTTTCGACGCCTCGGGCGTCCCAAAGGTCGGTGCGCCAGAATTCATATCGATGGAGCTGACAAAGGCGCCAAAGATGACAGGCGCGCCGGGACGGACCAATTGGGCATAGGCGATCCCCGCCAGCGCCTCGGCCAGAACCTGCGTCAATGTGCCCGCGACAGAGACGGGCGCCATCGCGCCGCCAACGATAAAGGGCGACACAATACTTGCCTGGTTGGCCGCCGCATAAACCTCAAGCGCGCCCATCATCACGGCGTCAAAGGTCAGGGGCGAATTGATGTTGATCAGCGAGGTCATCACGGGTTGGGTGTCGAGCGGGTCTTGGAACAGGATCCGCGACATCTCGACGCTGTCGACAGCACGGCTGGGTTCGGTGACCGAGCCCATATAGGGCTTATCGCTCAGCGTCATATGCGCGTGCAGCATATCGAGATGGCGCTTGTTGACGGCAAGGTCCGTCGGCTCACACAGCGTGCCGCCGCTGTGGTGCAGCCATTTCGATTGGTATGTCAGCCGCACGAAATTGCGAAAATCGTGGAGCGTGGCGTAACGCCGCCCGCCCTCCACGTCTCGCACAAAGGGTGGGCCATAGACCGGCGCGAGGACCAGGCTGCGCCCGCCGATCTCGACAGAGCGATCGGGGTTGCGCGCGGTTTGGGTGAAGGTCGCGGGCGCTGTTGCACACAAGGCCCGCGCCAGCCCGCGGGGCAGCCGCACCCGGTCGTCGCGCACATCGGCGCCCGCGTCGCGCCACCGGTCAAGGGCGGCGGGATTGTCGACGAACGCAACGCCGATCTCTTCCAACAGAATTTCGGCATTCGTCTCGATGATCTCTAGCGCCTCGGTGTCGAGGATCTCGAAATTGGGAATGCGCCGCGCGATCACCGGCGCGACCTCGTGGGTGAACTTCTGCCGCTCTGCCCGCCGGGCCGCGCCGCCGCCGCGCGCCCGTTTCCGCCCTGCCCCGTCTGCCACGCCGTCCCCCGTCGCTGAATCGACAGCCACCCTATCCAAAGAGCGGCCGCTTCGGATGCTCAAAAACCGAATTTAGGCGGCGATTTCCGACATTTCGGGGCGTTTCGGGCGCCGATTGGCAGCGCGACACGGCATTGGCCGCCTTCGGCGCGCGCTTTGGGCAAGCATCGGCAGGGCGTTCACGGGGCGATAAGCCGGCGCCGCACGCCGCAGGCGCCGCGGCTGCCCCTTGCAGACCGCGCGCCTCTTATTCTAAGCCCACGCCATGTCAGCACCCGATCATCAGCTTCTTCTCATCGTCGATTTCGGCAGCCAGGTTACGCCGCTGCTCGCCCGCCGCCTGCGCGAGGCGCAGATCTATTGCGAAATCCATCCCTACCAAACGGTCGACGCAGCACTTCTTACCCGGCTGCGTCCGCAGGCGATCATCTTGTCGGGGGGGCCGGCAAGTCCGGTGGAGGCCGGCGCGCCGCGCGCCGCCGATGCGGTGTTTTCCTGCGAAATCCCGGTTCTTGGGATTTGCTACGGCCAAATGGTGATGACGCTTCAACTCGGCGGCACAGTCGAAAGCGGTCATCATAGGGAGTTTGGCCGCGCCCATGTCGCCCCCACGGGCCAACACGCGGGCGATCCGATCTTTGACGGTCTTTTCACCGCCGGCGATGAGGAAGTGTGGATGAGCCATGGCGACCGCATCACCGCCATGGCCCCGGGGTTCGAGGCAATCGGCACCTCGCCCAACGCCCCTTACGCGCTGATCGCCGACGCAAAGCGTCGCTTTTACGGCGCGATGTTCCACCCGGAGGTGCACCACACGCCGAACGGCGCACGGCTTTTGCAGAACTTTACGCGAATCGCGGGTTTTACCGGCGACTGGACGATGGGCGCCTATCGAGAGGAGGCCATCGCGCGGATCCGGGATCAGGTCGGGTCCGGGCGGGTGATTTGCGGGCTTTCGGGGGGGGTCGACAGCTCTGTCACCGCCGTTTTGCTGCACGAGGCAATCGGCGACCAACTGACCTGCGTCTTTGTCGACACCGGCCTCATGCGCGCGGGAGAGGCCGCGGAGGTCACGACGATGTTCCGCGACCACTACAACATCCCCCTGATCCACGCCGATGAAAGCGCGCGGTTTTTGCCGGCGCTGGCCGGCGTCACCGATCCAGAGGCCAAGCGCAAGACCATCGGGCGGCTTTTCGTCGAGGTTTTTGAGCACCATAGCGCCGCCATCGGCGGGGCGAAATTCCTGGCGCAAGGCACGCTTTACCCCGATGTGATCGAAAGCGTCAGCTTCTCGGGCGGGCCCTCTGTCACCATCAAAAGCCACCACAATGTCGGTGGTCTGCCAGAGCGTATGAACCTCGACCTGGTGGAGCCCTTGCGGGAGCTTTTCAAGGATGAGGTCCGCGCGCTTGGACGGTCGCTTGGCCTGCCGGAGTCTTTTGTCGGCCGGCATCCTTTTCCGGGGCCCGGTCTTGCGATCCGGTGTCCGGGCGAGATCACAGCCGACAAGCTGGAGATCCTGCGCCAGGCCGATG
>CALCPC010000666.1 GCA_937900975.1 uncultured Paracoccaceae bacterium | reverse complement strand
GCCCCCACACGCGGCGCAGGAGATGCGCTTTCCCGCCTTCTTGCACCTTTACGTGCCCGACGCGGACGCGGCTTTTAGGGCGGCACTTGCCGCCGGCGGGGCCGCGATGATGCCCGTCGCCGATCAGTTTTACGGGGAACGTGCGGGCGGCGTCACCGATCCGTGCGGCAATGTCTGGTGGTTGGCGACCCGCACCCGGGAGATGAGCGGAGAAGAGCTAACCGCAGCCGCCCGGGCCGCCGAAGCGGGCTAGCTTTTCGCTGGACCCTTGCCGCGGCATCTGGCACTAGCAACGCTTCCCGGGCAGCACTGACGCGGCCCGTCGGTCATGAAAGGTCCGAAAAAATGTCCGGTTTTGAGGTAGGCGACATCGTCGTTCTGACGGCAGGGTCGATGCGTATGGGCGTGGAGGCCGTCGACGGAGAGCGGGTCACAACCCTCTGGTGCCACGAGGGAAAGATTGGCCGGGACACGTTCCCCGCGGTGCTGTTGAAAAAGTGGGAGCAGCGCGAAGACGACCGTCCGCCGCGGTCTGGTCCAAAGCCGTTTCGCGGCGACCGCGATGGCGGCGGCAAGCCGTTCAACGATCGCCCCAGGGACAAGCCCCGCGGCAAGCCCGGCTGGGATGGCAAACCACGCGAGAAGAAATTCTTTCGCAAGGATTAAGCGGGCACGAGACCGCCCCGCAACTGAGACCCGCGCTTCGCCAACAGCCCGCGCGCCCGGAGCAGCGCCATCCCCCGACGTTTGCGCGCGCGAGTCTCGGTCGCCCGATAACGTTTGCGCAGGGGGTGACCCTGGCCGCGCGCAGCTACTGTCGTCGCCCTAAAAGGGCGCTCCGGCAAGCGTCGCCCTGAAAGGGCGCTCCGGCAAACGTCGCCCGAAAAGGTGTGCTCTCAAAGGCGTGCCCCGCGGCGCGCTTTTGCAGGCGGGGCCGACGCGGCGGGGCGTATTGCCGTCGGCGTCGTGCTTGCAGATCGGTTTTGCCTTGGGGCTCACCCCGGTGGGTTGGGGCGCTAGGGGCCTGATCCAACGGGGCGGAGGCGTGCCTGGGCTCACCGGCTTTCGGCGTTGGAACCACCCCTATTGCGCTTCACGCAATACCCGAGACACCACGCTTCCCATACCGCGTTGAAAACTTTGATTTCAGGCGGCTTTGTGGCGCTCTCGTTTTTCACGAAACGCATTAAGGCCGGTTTTTCCGGGGGGCAGAAGCGCGCCAGCAGCAAAGATCGCACACGCCATCGGGGGACCGGGAGGGGCGGATGTCGCTGCGATACCGTGGGCTTGCGGACCTCGCCGATCCGGCCTTCCTCGCGCGGCCCTGGCCACCGTCCGGCTTGCCTGCGAACCCTCTCGCAAGGCCGCATCTGAGGCAGCGGACCCCGCTGGCGGACGGGCGGCCCGTCTGACATCCGGTGATGGGTGCCGCACGGTTTTTCCCGCACCAGCCCCGGCGCGGTCAGCTAAATTTGTCGATAAGGCGCTGGAGGCGGGAACGGGTTTCGGGCTCTGCCGCGACCATCTTTGGGCCGGGCACCGGTCGCGGCGCCGCGCAGGCCGGTGAGGAGCGGGGCGGCGCGGTGCGGAGCGCCACAGCGCTCACGAAACTGGCCGTGCCGCCCGTGACCAAGGCCGGCGCACCGTCGGCGATGCCGGTGAGAAGATCGTCAAGCCAGGCCTTGTCCGCCTTGGCAAAATCGCCAAGCACATAGTTTGAAACCAAGGACTTATCCCCAGGGTGCCCGATCCCAAGCCTTACGCGCAGATAGTCGGGGCCAATATGACCGTGGAGCGAGCGGATCCCATTATGCCCCGCCGTGCCCCCGCCCTGCTTCACCCGGCACTTGCCCGGCGCAAGATCAAGCTCATCGTAAAGCACCGCCACATTCTCGGGCGCAAGCTTGTAAAAGCGGAGCGCGGCAGCCGCGGATTGCCCGGAATTGTTCATGAAGGTGGTGGGTTTGAGGAGCAGCGTTTTGGTGCTGCCAAAGCGCCCCTCTGACACCAGCCCCTGAAACTTGTCGCGCCAGGGGCCAAAGTCATGCGCCTCGGCGATGCGGTCCACCGCCATGAAGCCGATATTGTGGCGGTTCTTTGCGTATTTTGCACCGGGGTTGCCAAGACCGATCAGAAGTTTCATCGGTTTGAACCTCCTCCTGCCTCAGATCGGTGGGCGCGCCCGTAGGATGGGGGAGCACGCCCAAACGTGCAACCCCCGCAGCAGCGCTCAATCCTCTTCGCCGCCCTCTTCGCCCTCCTCCTCACTTTCGGAGGAGCGCAGTCCGCTGGGTGCCGAGATGTTGGCGATCACAAAGTCGCGGTCGGTGATCATCGGCCGCGTGCCCTTGGGCAGATCGATGCTGGAGATCGTGATCGTGTCGCCGACATTCACGCCCTTTAGGCTTGTCACGATTTTCTCGGGGATGTCGGACGCGGTCACCTTCAGTTCAACCTCAGGCCGCACGACCGTCAAAACGCCACCGCGCTTGATGCCTGGGCATTCCTCCTCATCAATGAACTCAACGGGGATGAACAGGTTAATCCGGCTGCGGGGGCTGAGCCGAAGAAAGTCGACATGCGTCGGCAGGTCCTTGACGACATCGCGCTGCACTGCGCGACAGATCACCTGGCTTTTGGTGCCATCGACATCGATTGTCAGCAGGGTCGATAGAAATTTACCCGCTTTCAGCCGCTTCAAAAGCTCATTATATTTCACGTTGATGGTGACGGGATCTGCCCCGCCGCCGTAAATCACGCCGGGCACCAAGCCCTCGCGACGGGCAGAGCGGGCGGCCCCCTTGCCGGTCCCGCTTCGCGTCGTCGCCGCAAGCACAGCTGTGTCAGCCATGGGTTGTCTCCTGTGTTGGGGGCGGCGATCCTCCAAGGGTGTAAGCGCCGCCGGGTCCTGCCGTCTACCGCACGGGGCCCCGGTTGAAAAGGGGGGGACGGCGCACCAAGGCTGCAAAATCGGGAGCGTGCGCATGGGCATTGACATCAAAAAGATCAGAGCAGCCGCGATCGGGCTTCTGATGCTGGGGGCGGCGGGCGAGGCATGGGCTTTGTCGTGTAGCGCGCCCAATTTGGCGGCGGGCTATAATATGGCCGTGGCCGATCCGGCGGCAGCGCCGGTGCTGGCGCTGGGCACCCTGGTGGCCGCAAAGCAGCCGCCAGAGCCCCGCGGCGGCGGGGCTTCTGCAACGCTCCAGTTTCAGGGGGTGGTTTTCACGGCCGATGGGGCCCGCCGCGACACCGCGCGCCCGGTCGACGCGACGCTGCTTTGCCTGGGTCCTTGGTGCGGGGCCTGGCCGGATTTGGGGCAAGAGACGGCGCTGCTTTTGCGACAGACGCAAACCGGGCTCGCGCTGCTGCTTGGCCCCTGCGGCGGCGCCACCCATCCCCGCCCCACCGCCGCGCAAGCCGCAGCGCTGGCCACCTGCGCGGCCCAGGGGCGGTGCGCCGACCCGGCGGTGGGCCTCTTCAACCCCGACTAGACCCGCGGGGCCGGGGCGCTGCCCGGACGCCGGCCTCCCCCCTTATCGGGGGCTTGCACCGCGCGGGGTCGGGCGGCAAGCGCGCGGCGCGGGGGAGTTTGCGCGTGCATACGGAATTTGAGTTCGAGACCGAGGCAGCGCTTGGCGATTTCGCGGCGCGGTTGGCACCGCTTTTGGGGCCCGGCGACACGCTGTTGCTTTCCGGGCCCGTCGGCGCGGGCAAAAGCGTGCTGGCCCGCGCGATCATCGCCGCGCGCCTGCGCCCCTTCGGCCCGCCGGGCGACATCCCCTCACCCTCTTTCACGCTGGTCCAAACCTACGCAGCCGGGCCGCTTTCGATTTGGCACAGCGATCTTTATCGGCTCAGCGGACCGGAAGAGGTGGTGGAGCTTGGCTTTGACGCGGCTCTCGGCGACGCGTTGGTGCTGATCGAATGGCCGGACAGGCTGGGGCCGCTGTGCCCGCCCCGCCGGCTGGAACTTGCGCTGACGATCCCCGCCGCGGACCCTGGCCGGCGGGGCCTTGCGTTGCGTGCGGTGGGCCCAGATTGGGGCAAGCTCGCCCCGGCGCTATCCCCGCCAGAGCCGCGGGCCAAAGCCCGCGCGCGGTTTTTGGCTGAGGCGGGTGTCACGGCGGCGCCCGACCGCTTGGCCGGCGATGCCTCCACCCGCGTATACTATCGCTTGCCCGATGCGGTGTTGATGGATG
>CALCPC010000665.1 GCA_937900975.1 uncultured Paracoccaceae bacterium | reverse complement strand
AGGCCACGAAAATGAACGAAATCTACACATCGGCTGCAAAAGACATCACAGCCCCGCTGACCGCCCGGTTCAACGCAGCAACCGCCGCGATCAAATCCTAAGCCAAGGACAAGCGCCGGGATCCTCACCGATCTCGGTCACGAAAAAAAGGGGGCTGCGGCCCCCTTTTCACGTTGGACGCGCTCGATATATATAGGCGAACTGCCGTGATTGCTGGAGGCGCAGCGCTGTGACCGACGTTAAACCAACGTTGATGACCGGCTCGGACAGCGACGACCCGGACGGCGAGACGGGCGTTGTCACCAAGACCCGGACGAAGACCCAAAAGCCACCGCTTTATAAGGTGTTGCTGCTGAACGACGACTACACGCCAATGGAATTTGTTGTGCATGTGTTAGAGCGGTTTTTCGGCATCACACATCAGCAGGCGGTGGATATCATGCTGACCGTCCACAAAAAGGGTGTCGCTGTTGTCGGCGTCTTCTCTTTTGAGATTGCCGAGACGAAAGTGACGCAAGTGATGGATTATGCCCGGCGGAACCAACACCCGCTGCAATGCACCATGGAAAAAGAGTAAGGCCAATCGGGCCCTTCCGATTTCACGTACCGTTCGACCAGGGCGCCCTGTCGACCGGGTCCGCGGCGTCTGTGCTGCTGATCCGGCCCGAGCGTGGGTTTGATCCAGGGCCCCTTGCCCCCTTAACGCTCTGCCATCGGACGGATGACGTGCGTGTGGCATCCGCGTTAACGGCGGCGGGCATCGGCCCTGCCCAGCCTGGCGCCGTCTCGGACATGGCCATCGTCTGGACCGACCGTCACCGCGATGTCGCCCGGGCCGATGTGGCCGCGGCATTCGAAAGCGTGCGTCCCGGCGGCACCGTGATCCTCGATGGCGCGAAGGCGCACGGCATCGACAGTCTGATCAAACGGCTGAAACCGCTGGTCGCGCCCGACGGGATCGCGGCGAAATCCCATGGCAAAGTCGCCTGGTTCAGCCGCCCAACGCGCCTGGCGTCCACGTTTTCGGATTGGACGGCCACGGTCGCGCCGCGTCGCAACGCCGATGGCTTCCTGACGCAATCGGGGCTTTTCAGTCCCGACCGGATCGACCCCGGCACGCGGCTTCTTGCGGAGGCGATCGCCGGACCGCTGACCGGGCGGATTGCCGACCTTGGCGCGGGGTGGGGCGGTCTTTCGGCGCTGCTTCTTGCGCGGGGTGCGACGCCAGAGCGGCTGGACCTCCTTGAAACCGACGCCCGGGCGCTGGCACTGGCGCGCCGCAACATCGATCACCCCGCCGCGGCCTTTCATTGGGCCGACGCCACACAGCCCAAGACGAAGGAGATCTACGATCTGGTCGTCGCCAATCCCCCGTTTCACGAAAGCCGGTCCGCCAACCCGACGCTTGGACGCGCATTTATTGCGGCGGCTGCGGCTATACTCCGGCCCAAGGGTGTGTTTTGGATGGTGGCGAACCGCCATCTTGCCTACGAGGCCGCGATGACCGAGCATTTTCGCCACTGGGACGAGCATCCGGGATCGCCGCAGTTTAAGATCTTTCGCGCCGAGCGTCCCGGCTCAAGGCGGCGGCGCTGATGCACGGGCTCGAAGGAAAGTCGGTCATTGTCACGGGCGCCGCCGCTGGTGTCGGGCTTGCCATCGCCACCCGAATGGCCGAGGCGGGCGCCAGGGTTATGCTGGCCGGGCAAGATGAGGCCCGGCTCTCGGATGCGGCAGAGCGTCTGACCAAAGAGGGCAGCGAGGTACAGTTCTATTGCGGAGATCTGAGGGAGCGGTTGGCGATCGCCAACCTGATCTCGGCAACGCTGGACGCGTTCGACCGCATCGACATTCTGATCAATGCCAGTCGCGAGGTTTTGGCCGGCGACCCTTTGGACCCCGAAGACACGACCTTTGACACGCTTTTGCGCCAGAATGTCGTCGCCACATTGCGCCTGAGCCAAGCCGTCGCGCGCCGGATGATGCTGGAGGCTGAAGGCCAAGAAGGCGACCGCACGGGGATCGGCGCCATTGTAAACGTCACCTCCATTGCAGCGCGGCGCACCTTGCCCGAACTGATGTATTATTCCGTTGTCAGTGCGGCCGTGGACCAGATGACGCGGTCCATGGCGGTTTCGCTGGCCGGCAAGGGCATTCGCGTGTACGCCATCGCGCTTGGCT
>CALCPC010000664.1 GCA_937900975.1 uncultured Paracoccaceae bacterium | reverse complement strand
GACCTGCCAGCCATGGTCGCAATCCTGAACGAGATCATCGCCATCGGGGGCACCACGGCGTTCGAAGAGCCTTTGGATGCCGCGGCGCTGGGCGCAATCGTCTTTTCTGCACAGCGCGTGTCGGCCTTTGTCGTCCTTGACGATGCGGGCGTCGTTGCGGGGTTTCAATGGCTGGCCCGGCTGCCCGATCTGCCCCCGGACCTTGGCGATATCGCAAGCTTCACGCGCCGCGCGCCGCGGCTGCCGGGCGCCGGGCGGGCGCTGATGGCCGCAACGGTCGCCGCCGCCCGTGCCGCCGGTCTGACGGCGATCAACGCCAAGATCCGGGCCGACAACACGGTCGGATTGGGCTATTATGCGGCAATGGGGTTCCAGGATCACGCCCTCAAAAAAGGCGCGCCGCTGAAGGACGGCACGCCCATGGATCGGGTGGTCAAGCGGCTATCGCTTCAATAGGTGCAGTCGGCCGCATAGACATCGCCGTGGTTTTCAAGCGCGACACCAATGATCTTATTGGTGAAGATCCCGCCTTCCTCAATCACTTCGCGGGCATAGATGGTTTGCACAGGATGCTGGTTCGGGCCAAAGGCGAAGGCGCCGCGGGTGCTGTCGAAATCCGCGGCACGCAACGCTGCGCGAAACGCGTCGCGGTCCGATGGGTCGGCCGTTTCCAGAGCCGAAACAATCAGATTGGCAGTGTCAAAACCCTGGCTCGCATAAAGCGAGGGCAAGCGGCCGTATTTTGCCTCGAAACTCTCGACAAAGGCCGCGTTGACCGGTGTATCGATGTCCTTCGACCATTGGCTGGTGTTTACCACGCCAAGCGCCGCCGCCCCAACCGCCTGTAGGATTGCCTGGTCAAAGCTAAAGGCCGGCCCAACAACCGGCAGGCCGACGCCACTGTCGGCGTATTGCTTCAAAAACGAGATCCCCATACCGCCGGGCAGGAAGAAAAAGACGCTGTCGGCATCGGACGCGCGGATCTGCGCGATCTCGGCGGCATAGTCGGTTTGGCCAAGCTTGGTAAAGATCTCACCGGCCAGCGCCCCCTCAAAATAGCGCTTGTAACCGGTCAGCGCATCTGCCCCGGCGGGATAGTTGGGCGCCAGGATGAAACTGTTTTCATAGCCCGCCGATGTTGCATAAGCGCCAGCGCCCTCATGCAGATTGTCGTTTTGCCAGGCCACGTTGAAATAGTCGGGGTGACACCCTTTACCGGCCAGTTGCGTCGGTCCGGCATTCGGCGACAGGTAAAACACGTTTTGCGCGGTCGCAGCCGGGACCACGGCCATCGCGAGGTTCGACCAGATGATCCCGGTCATGATGTCGACCCGCTCGGACTGGATCATCTTATCGGCAAGCTGCACGGCGATGTCGGGCTTGCGCTGGTCGTCTTCGATCACAACATCAATATCGTCACGGCCCGACTGCTCTAGCGCCAAAAGAAACCCATCGCGCACATCGACGCCCAGTGAGGCACCGCCCCCGGACAATGTGGTGATCATCCCGATTTTCACATCCGCCAGCGCTGTGCCCGCCGCCAGACCGGCGACGACCGTCGCCAAAAGCATCTGTTTCATCCCGCACTCTCCCCGGGTCTTGTCACGCTTGAGCCGCAGTATTGCGCAGCCGCACCCCTATCCTTCAAGCGTCGTTTG
>CALCPC010000663.1 GCA_937900975.1 uncultured Paracoccaceae bacterium | reverse complement strand
CGCGGGCCGGGGCGGCCTGGCCGAGATAGGCCAGCATCACGCTTTCCTGCACCTGCAGGAACTCACGCATCATGCTGTGGAAATTGGTGAGAACGTCAGAGCGGTCGGGCGCATGGCCCGGCGTCCCCAAGCTCTCTGGAGAGATATCCATGAACTCAAGTTCCTCTATTGCAGTCGGGGAAGAAGTCTGCGCCGAAAGCGCCGGCACAGACGGCGAAGGGTGCGGGTCGTGGGGGCCCGTTTCCAAAGGGGCAGCGGCCAGGGGTGTCGCAGCCCCGTTCGCGCCAGGGGCGGCGGTTGCCGCCACCGGCTGGACCGCCGACTGGACCTGTGCGAACGGGCTGCCACCCGGCGCCTTGACGTCGCGCCGCGGGGCATCCGCGCGCCGCGCATAAGCGCCGTTCAGCACCCAAGCCTGTTTCGCCGGTGTCGCCAGCGCCCGCGGCTGCGGCTGGGCCAGCCGCCCCGTCAGCGCCGCGAAATCGGGCTCTGCCCCGGCGACGAAGAGCTGCAAAAGCCCGTCCATCAGCGCCGCCGCATCACCGCCCGACCGGTCGAGCGCGATCGCCGTCACCCCGTCGCCCAGGATCTCGCCCAGCCGGTTGGACAGCACCGATTTCGGCCCCACCTCGACAAAAACCCGCGCGCCGTCGGCGGCCATCGCCTTGGCCATCTCGACAAAATCGACCGGGCTGACCAGATGCGCGCTCATCGTCTCGCGGATCGCCTTCAGCGTCTTGGCATGGAGCCCGCCACGGGTGTTGGAATAGACCGGCAGCGCCGGTTTTTCCCAGGCAACGCTATCGAGCACCGCATCGAAATCCGCCCGCGCCGCCGCCATCAGCGGCGAATGGAACGCCTGGCTGACCGGCACCTGGCGCACGTCGAGCCCGGCCGCCGCAAGCGCCTCGGACGCCGCAGCGACAGCGGCCTTCGCGCCCGCGATCACCGTCTGATTGGGGCTGTTGAGATTGGCCACCGTCACACCTTCAAGGGATGCGATCACCGCCTCGGTCGCCGCCCGGTCCGCGCTGACCGCCGCCATCGCGCCGGGCTTTTCGGGATCGCCATTGGTCACCATCGCCCGGCCCCGCGCCTCGGAAAGCCGGATCAGATCCTCATAGCCGAAGGCCCCAGCGGCGTGGAGCGCGACAAACTCCCCATAGCTGTGGCCCGCGACCATATCGGGGGCCAGACCCAACCCCTCTAGGATCGCCAGAAGCCCCGCCTCGACCGCGCCCAAGGCGGGCTGCGCGATCTCGGTCTCGGTCAGCGCGGTCATCTGCGCGCGGCGCGCGTCTTTCGAGAACGCATCGCCGGGATAAAGGAGTTGCGACAGTTTCTTGCCCCGCGCGGTAAAGCTCGGCGTCTCGGCCAGCACCGCCTCGGCCCGGTCGAGCCGGTCAATGAAGCCCGCGTCAAGCAGCCCCGCCTGGCGGTGCATATCGGGGTATTGGGAGCCCTGGCCGGGGAAGACGAAGGCCAGCTTGGCTTGCCCGTCCAAAAGCACCGGCGCCTCGGTCAGATGCACGCCCCGGGGCAGCGGCGTGCCCTCGGCGAGATGCGCGCGCGCGGCCGCCAGGCTTTCGGCGGCCTCCGCCGCACTGGCCGCGACAAAGCCCAGCCGGCAGGGCGCGCCGGGCGTGTTGGCGCCGGCGGCCTTCGCCCCCAAGGCCGGGAGCGGACCGTCAAAGCCAAGCAGCGCCTCGATCCGTTTCAGAAGCGCCGCCCGGTCAGGTGCGGCCACCGCCACCGGCACCAGATCCTGGCCGAGATCGGCCAAGGGCGCGGGCGCCAGGGGATCGACGTATTCCTCCAATGCCACATGGAAATTCGTGCCGCCAAAGCCGAAGGCCGAGACGCCCGCGCGCCGGGCCCCGCCCGCGCGCGCCGTCCAGGGCCGCGGCAGCTGGCTGAGGTAAAGCGGCCCCGCCTCGCCCTCGAACACCGCGTTCGGATCCTCGACCAGGGCATGGGGCGGCAGCACCTTGTGGTGCAGCCCCAGCGCGATCTTCATCAGCCCCGCGACGCCCGCCGCAGCCTTGGTGTGGCCGATCAGCGTCTTGACCGAGCCGATGGCCGCCGAGCCCGGGGCGGCGCCCGAGGTTTCCAGCACCCGGCCCACGGTCTCCAACTCCGCCTTGTCGCCGGCGACCGTGCCGGTGCCATGCGCCTCGAAAAGCTCAACCGAGGCCGGCGAGAACCCGGCTTGGGTATAGGCGCGCCAAACCGCGCGCTGCTGGCCCGCGGGCAAGGGCGCGGTCAGCCCCTTGGCGCGGCCGTCCGAGGACGCGCCGACGCCCTTGATGACGGCATAGATCCGGTCGCCCGCGGCCTCGGCATCGCCGAGCCGCTTCAACCCGATGGCCGCCAGCCCTTCGGAAATCACGATCCCATCGGCGCGCTTGTCGAAGGTGTTGCAGACGCCGCGCGGGCTGAGCGCGCCGGTCTTGGCAAAGCACAGATAGCCAAAGGGCGCCTGTTGCGTGTCGATCCCGCCCGCGATCACGAAATCGGCGCGCCGGCTCTCCAGCTCCATCACGCCCTGGTAGATCGCGGCGAGCGATGAGCCGCAGGCCGCATCGACCGTCACATTGGTGCCGCCGAAATCGAACCGGTTGGCCGCGCGGCCAGCCGAGACATTGGGCAGCGTGCCGGCGAAACTGTCCTCGGTCCATTCCGGCAGCTTGGCCAGGATCTCCTCGGGGATGCTGTCGCCGAAAAGACGCAAAAGCTCGGACCGCGCGACGTAATGCCCGCCGGTCTCGCCGATGCCGCCCGAAAAACCCAGCATGACCGAAACGCGGTTGCGGTCCGCCCGCTCCGCCTCGCCGCTGTCGGCCAGCACGTCCTTGACCAGTTCCAGCGACAAAAGCTGCATCGGATCGACCGAGCCCAGCGTCGTCGGCGGGATGCCGTAGGCCAAGGGATCGAAGGGGATGTCCGACAAAAACCCGCCCCGGCGCGAATAGACCCGGTCGCGGACGCTGCGGTCGGCGTCGAAATAGGCGTCGAGATCCCAGCGGTCCTCGGGGATTTCGCGAATCGCGCTCTGCCCCGACAGGATCCGGCGCCAGTATTGCGCCAGCGTCTCGGATCCCGGCAGCAGGCTGCCCATGCCGACAATCGCGATATCGGCGGGGGGCGGCGCCGGCTCGGCGGCGGCGGCGGGCACCTTTTGGACGGCGAAGGCGTCAAGATGCGCGCCGGAGCCTGCCGAGACCTCCTCGTGAAATTCGGCGATGGTGCCAACCTGGTCGCGGAGCGCCGCGACCTGGCCGATCATATACATGCCCTCTTCCTGGCGCTGCTCGGGCCCGATTTCAGTCAGCTTTTTCTCAGGGCCAGTCCGCGCCAGCCCCTTGGTGGCCATGCGAAGCCGGCCGAGGGAAATCTCCTCCAACGCCTCGCGCACCTCGGGCACGGAGGCGCCGGAGGCCTCCATCGTCCGTTTCTTGGCGCGAAACTCTTCGGTGATCGGCGTCACCGCACAGCGGCTGGCGAAACCCGGTCCCTCCCAAAGCGCCTGCGTGCCGTCGCAGGCCAGCGCCACCGCCTGGTAATCGGGCACAATGGCGCCGGCCTCGACGATTTCGCGGGTGAAAAGATAGCCCGTACCCATCAGAACGCCGATCTCGACGCCTTGGGCGGCCAAAGGCTCACCGATCGTGGCGGCCATCGCGGCGGACACCCGGTCGTGGATGCCGCCGGCGAAGACGATGCGCACCCGTTTGCCATCGCGCCGGATCACCGGGTTGTCGCGAAGCGCCTCGACGACCGAACCCCAGAGCGTGAAAGACGAGAGCGGGCCGATATGGCCGCCGCATTCGCGCCCCTCGATGATGAAACAGCGCGCGCCCTCTTCGAGGTAATGGGTGATGATGCCCGCGGTCGAGGCATGGACGAAGGCGGGGATGCCGCGCTCCTCGAACCAATTGACCTGGTTGATCCGCCCGCCCGCGACGATGGCGAAATCGGGCCGGATCCGGTCGACCGCATCGAATTGCGGTTTTAGGACCTCGGTCGCGGCAAAGCCCAGCATGCCGACGCCCCAGGGCCGGCCGCCGATCTGATCGCGGGTCGTCTCCAAAAGCTTTTCGACCTGCGCGCCGCGCAGCAGCGCCAAGGCTGTGAAGGGCAGCGCGCCGCCCTCGGCCACGCGGGCCGAGAAATCCGACACGTCCGAGACCCGCGTCATCGGCCCCTGCATGATCGGATAGCGGGTGCCGAAGCTGCGCGCCAGCGGCGCATCCTCGGCAAAGGCTTTGCGGGCCTGGGCTGCGGGCGGCAGATCGATCACGGCCGTGCGGATCGCGGCCAGAAACCGCCCGACGGTGCGGTGACGCGCGGCCAGCGGCGCGGCCAGCGCCAGCCCCTGCCCGCCCGGCATCACCGCCGACCCCGTCGCCCAGGAAAACCCGGCCGCGATCCCGGCCATCGCCTCGGGCGTCTCGCGCAGGATATCGGTGAACCGCTCGGTCATCTTGGCGCCCGGCCGGTCGAGCCCGCGCAGATAGAACACCCCTTCGGGATGCTCCACCTGCAGCGTCTCAGAGCCCGAGAAACCCTGGATCCGGCGGCGCAGCGCGGGGTCGTCGAACCCCGCCTCGTCCATCAACAGGATCTGATCGTCGAGCACGACCCCAGCGGCCCCGCCGACATAAGCCGCCGCCGCCGTCTCGGGCGTGATCCCGCCCTGGACCAGCAAGGGCAAATCGGTCTTGGCGCGCGCCTCCTGCAACAGCACGAAGGTGGTCTGCTCGCTGACCAGCCCGCCGCATTCATGGCCCTTCAACACATAGCCCGCGAGTTTCGGCGCCAGCTTCTCGGCCGCCGCGTCCCAGCGCAGGATTTCGGCGTAAATCGCGACCCCGGCCTTTTTCAGCCGCGTCACCGCCGCCGCCGCCCCAAGAAGCGCGGCAGGCGCGGCGATCAGTTGCGCGGGCGCGGGACCCGCCGCCGAGATTGCCCCTGAAATTGCGGCGGAAACCGCCTTCAGCGCCGCCGCCGTCTCAACCCGGATGCCGTACTGCGCCACCCCGGCAGCGGCCAGCGCGGCCAGAACGGTCCCAGGATCGGTTGCTGCGACGGTTGCTGCGTCGGTGCCTGCATCGGCGCTTTGCCCAGCGGACGGATCCGGAACGCGGGCGGTAAAGACGCCGAGCGCGCCCGCGCGGGCGGCGCTGCGCAACACGCGCACCGGCGCCAAGCCCACCGGCGCCAGCACCGAGGCGGAAAATGCAATAGCGGATGGCGCGCCGGGAGAGCGCTGATCAAGGGTCATCGGCGATATACCTACTGCTTTCAGGTTTCCGACTTCACAATACGCGACCGATTACGCGCGCCCTGTGACATCCGTCACCGCGGGAATGGGAACACCCGCACCAAAATACGCTAGCCTTTTTGACGCTTCTTCACCTGGTCCTTCATCGCCTCCGTGCGTTTGGCGAGGGCTTGCAACTTCTTCACGCTCGCGCCGGAGATCGTTTCTTCGTCGGGGCTGTCGGGGGAAAGGAACTTCTCCATGCCCGCCGCAAGCTTGCCGCTGCCGCCCTCGCCCGAGCGTTTGCCGAGCATGGTCATCATCCGCGCGACGCCGGCCTGGGTGAAGGGCGTGCCCGGCACCATGCCATTGTCGTCGGCGGGGGTTTTGACCAGCAGCGTCCGCAGCTTGGCCATCATCTGGACGCGGCGGTCCTGGCTGTCGCCTTCGGATGCCGTCATCTGGCTTTTGACCTTGCGCGCCCGCCCCTTGGCTTCGGTCAAATTGCCTTCGATTTCTTCGGTGGACACATTTTGTCCACGCATCTCCTTTAAAGCATCCGACTTGCCGGCCCGACGGCTGCGCGCGCCTGTCGGCGCGGAGGAGGCGGGGGCGTCCCCTGCCGGCGGAGGCGTGGAATTATTTTGCGGCGCAGCATGTGCGTCCTGCCCTACCGATGCCGCAGTTTTCGGTTCAGTGGAGGAAGATACAGGATCGGACATCATGGACGTGCTTTCTGCTTGGGCGTTTACGTTGCAAATGCTAACAGTCTGGGTGTCTTGTCACAAGGCACTAGGCTGGAAGAGTGTCGTAAATTTGGCGGAAGAAAGTGCAGGGTGAAATGGATTTAAGCACATTTGCCGATCGAGATGCCGAGAGCCGCAGCCTGCGCCGCGGCAAAGATTTCGGCCCCGATTTCGACCGCCCCATCGGTCCGCCGCCCGATCGCCCGCGCGCGCCTTTCACCTATCCGTTCTTCGATCCGGCCGCGATGTTCCGCGCTTGGGCCGATTTTCTGGCCCCGGTGCGGTTTCTCAGCCATTTGATCGTGCCGCTGGCGCTGGTGGCGCTGGCCTCGGTCCTGTTCAACTGGCATGCGCTGACCGATCATGTTGGGCGGGTTTTCGCCAGTTTGGGGTTCTGGCAGGCGGTTTTGGTCGGCATGTTCACCGCCAATCTGGTCACCAAGCTCTCGCTTGGCACCGTCATGGGCTATTACCGCGCTGATTCCCGCGAGTTCGGCTTTAAGCTCAAATTCGGCATCATCCCCAAATTCTATGTCGACCGCAGCCCGATCCGCACGCTCGACCTGCATGACCGGCGGATCTGTTATGCGACCTCGCTTTTGGCCAAGCTGGCGCTGTTTGCCATCGGCATCTTCTGCTGGTCGATGCTGCGGCGCACCGGATCGGGGCTGGCGGATGTTTGCCTGGCCTTCGGGCTGACCGGGCTGACCTCGTTTCTGTTCGTGGCCAATCCGCTGTTGCCGATGGATGGGTGCAAATGGCTGTCGGCGCGGCTTGGCCGGCCGCATTTGCGCGAACATGCGTTCAAATTGACGGAACTTTTGATCACCCGGCGGCCGATTCCCGCCGGTCTCGGCCCGGTCGAGGGCGGTTTGATGGTGCTTTATGTGGTGCTGTCAGTCGCCTTTATCGCGGTTTTGGTTTATTCGATTCTCAGCGGTGTGGCCTTCGCGTTGGAGCGTCAGTTCCAGGGCACGGGGGTTGTTCTGTTCTGCCTCGTGCTTGCGATGCTGGTGTATTTCTTCCTCAGCTTGCGGAACCGGCGGCATCAGGTGGCCGCAAAGCGGACAAAATCACGCCCCCGCCCGATGGCACCCAAGCGGCCGCCAGCAGGCCCGGCAGCGCCGATCGCCCCGGCCGCCGGTCTGGTGGCTCCCGGTTGGGCGAGCCCCGGTCTGGTGGCCCCGGCGCTGACGGATGCCCGGACGCAGCGCACCGCCGGGGAGGCGGCGGACGATGCCTCAAGAGGGGCCGCAAGTGGGGCCTCAAGAGGGGCCGCAAGTGGGTATGACAGAGAGGGGACCGGCGCGGATGGGCATCAAGAGGTCGGAAAAGAGGCGATGACAGACGACCGCACCGACACGCCCCGCACCAATTCGCCCCGCCCCGCCCCAGCTGCGGCGTCCGGCCCGATTTCAAGTTCGGTCGCCAAAACCGTCAAAACCGCCGATGCGACGCTGCGCGCATCCGCCGACGAGGACGCAACACTTCGCGCGTCCGCTGACGCAGACGACACCGCGACACCCCGCGCGTCTGTTGACGCAGACGACACCGCAACACCGCGCGCGTCTGCTGACGCAGACGACACCGCAACACCGCGCGCGTCTGCTGACGCAGACGACACCGCAACACCGCGCGCGTCTGCTGACGCAGACGCGACACCCCGCGCGGCCACGCCCGACACCGTGATCACAAACGCTGGCACTGCAGATACTGGCATTTCAGGCACCGTAACCCCCCAAACGGCGGCGATGAGCAAGGCCGATAAACCGGGCGCGCCAGCCCCGTCCGACGGCAGCGCCGATGACGAGGATGCCGCCGCGCTCGACGCGCTGCTCGGCGACGATCTGACCGAGGACGACATCGCAGAGAGCACCGAGGAAGACGATCACGAAAGCTTCCTCAAAAGCCTGCTCGACGCGCCGGTGGAGCCGCCGGTGCTGCGCCTCGACCCCACCCAGACTGTGGAAAGCAGTGGCGAAGGCGGCACCCCACGCGATCCTTTTGCCGATGAGTTGGACGATCTTCTCTCGGACGATGCCGACCCCGCCGCCGAAGAGGCCGAGGAGGACGCCGATTTCCTCGATGCGCTGTCGGGGGGCAAGGCCCGCCCCGCCGATCCCAACGCGCCGCGGTCGCCGGGGCTTGACGATGTGCTGGCCCCGCTGCCCGACACCGACGACCCCAACACCGCGCGCCGCGCCGGAACGGCGCTCTATAATGACCGCGCCGGAACGGCGCTTTATGATAATCATGCCGGGACGGCGCGGGATGGCAGCGCTGCGCTGGCCGCGCCGCGGCGCGGCTGGCTGGCCGCGTTGTTCGGGCGCCGCAAACCTGCGGCCCAAACTGCAGCACCGCTGCGCCTCGACACGCCCGCGCGCGCCTCTGGCGAGACGTCCATCATGCGCGCCTCTGGCGAGACGTCCGCGCCCATCCCCCCCAAACCGGAGGTGACCCATATGGCCGCCGAGCCCCGCACCCCAGACGATATCTACGCGCCGGGCCAGCCGCTGGCCCCGGCCTCCGGCAACCGGCCCGCGCGGCGCAAGAAACCCCCGCGCGAGGTGAACCCGAACCCCGGCGGCTCGGACGATCTGGACCGCGTCCTGCAGATGGGCACCCACCGCCCGCGCCGCCGCGGCCGCTGGATCCGCCGCTTTGTCTGGCTCTTGATCCTGGCGGGGCTGATCTGGCTCGCCTTCCGCCCCTGGGCCTTCGAGGTGGGCGGGGAGTTCGTGATCCAGCCGCTCGACCGCGCCGAGGTGCGCACCCGCACCGATGGCGAGATCACCGAGCTGCGCGTCGCCGAGGGCGACTGGGTCGAGACCGGCGCTGTCATGGCCGTGCTCTCGAACTGGGACGAAAAACGCGACATCGCCGTGCGCGAGGCCGAGATCCTGCAATTGAATGCCGAGCTTCAGGGCCTTCTTGACGGACCCTCGGCGCAGACCATCGCGGTGGCCGAGAAAAAGCTCGCCTCCGCCCAGGTGCGCGCCGAGATCGAGGCCGCCGATCTGGCCCAGGCCGAGCGGCTCTTCTCTGCCGGCACGACAACGGGCACGGCGGTCGAGGATGCCCGCGCCGACCTGCGCCTGGCCGAGGCGGGGGTCAACGAGGCCATCGCCGAGCTCGACCTCGCCCGGGCCGAGGCGACGCCCTCCGAGATTGCCGCCGCCCGCGCCGAGATCGCCAAACACCAGGAGGACCTGGCCTTCGCGCGGCTCAAGCTCGACCAGACCTTCGTGACCGCGACCAGCCAAGGCCAGGTGGTGCGCCCCGAAGACCAGCCGCTGGCGCCCATCGGCACCTATCTGCCCGAGGGCGGGCTTTTCGCCGAGCTCGAAGACAACCGCACCGTGATCGCCGAGATCGAAGTGCCCGAGACCTCGATCGAGGAGGTCAAGCTTGGCGCCGAGGTCGAACTGCGCTCCTGGGCCGATACCGGGTTCAGCTTTTACGGCACCGTCCAGCGCCTCGCGCCCAAGGCCGAGGAGCGGGAGTTCGGCCGCGTCATCCGCGTCCTGGTCGAAGTGCCGAACGAAGAGGCGAAACTCGCCGCCAATATGACCGGGCACGGCAAGATCGCGGTCGAGGAACGCCCGGTCTGGCAGGTCTTCACCCGCATCATCGTGCGCTTCTTCGAGGTCGAGCTGTGGTCCTGGCTGCCATGAGCCCGCAGGCGCCCAGCCCTAGCCCTAGACCCGGCCAAAGGCGGTTTGCAGTTTGGCGGGGTGCTGCTGTTGGGCAGTTTGCCCGGCGCCCCGCACCCCTGACATCTGCACCCCTGTCATCTGCACCCCTGTCATCTGCGCCCCCGCCCCTTGCTGCCTTGATCGGAGCCTGATCCCATGCCCGAACCCCTGTTTTTGCTCAGCCCCGGACGCTCCTTCTCGTCGGTCGTCTCGACAATGATCGGCGAGCATCCGCAATGCTATGGGCTGCCCGAGCTGAAAATCTTCTCCGCCGACACCATCGGCGCGAGTTGGGAGAAGGAAAGCCGCCCGGGCTCCTGGCCGATGCAGGGGCTGAAACGCACTGTGGCCGAGCTGCAATTCGGCGAACAGACCGACAAGACCGTCGACGCCGCCGAGGCCTGGATCCGGGAGCGGTTCGACTGGTCGGGCCGGCAGATGATGGACTGGTTTCAAGAGCAGGTCGGCGACCGCATCCTGCTCGACAAAAGCCCCGCCAACACCGAGAACGGCGCCAATCTGGGCCGCATCGTCAAGGCGTTCCCGCGCGCCAATTTCCTGCTGCTGCTGCGCCACCCCCGCCCGCGCGGCAAATCGCAATATTCCACGATCTCCAAAGTGCTCGACAAAAACGGCATCGGCGGCATGGGGTTCGAGCCGGATGTCGAATGGAAATGGACCGGCACCAACATCATGGCGCGCCAGCTTGGCCAGGATCTCGCGCTTGGCCAGTTCATGCACATCAAGGGCGAGGATCTCTTGCGCGAGATGGATCTTTACCTGCCCCAGATCTGCCAGTGGCTCGGCATCCGCGACGATGCAGAGGCGATCGAGGCGATGCGCCATCCCGAACGCTCCCCCTATGCCACGCTGGGCCCGGTGAAGGCCCAGCACGGCAATAACGGCAAATTCCTGAAAGGTCCCGCGCTCGATTTCGAGCGGCTGGCCACGATGCCCGAGGCCAGCCGCGACGGACCGCTCGACTGGGACGAAACCGCCGAGTTCACGCCCCAAACCCGCCGCCTTGCGCACGCCTTCGGCTACCGCTAAGGCGCATCCCCCATCCCGCCCGGCGCCGCCGCCGGGCCAGACCGACCGGAGGCCCCTCCCCGTGACCCTCGTTGAAACCCGTCCCGCCCCCGCCGCCCTGGCCACGCTGCCTGGCCCCGACAAACCCGTGGCGCTCGTCCGGTTTGGCGACGCGCTTTATGTCGGCACAGCCGCCCCCGACCCGATGGGCCGCGGCCGGATCTGGCGGATGCCCTGGCCCGCCGGCGGTGCGGCCGAAATCGTCTATGAAGGCGCCGATGGCAGTGCCGTCACCGATTTCGCCGTCTTCGAAAGCCAGGGCACGCCCGTGCTTTATGCCGCCACAGCAGCGCTTGGCGGCGGGCTTTTGCTGGCCTCCCGCGACGGGCGGGGCTTTGGTCCGGTGGCGCCCGCGGGGCTGGGGCAGTCGGGCAATCTTTGGCTTGGGCCGCTGGCCATCGCCGGCGGGCGGCTGGTCGTGGCCGCGGGCAGCGCCGCGCCGCTTGACCCCGAGGCCAGCGGCGCGCGGCTTCTGGCCAGCCCCGATCCGGAAAGCGCTGTCTGGACGGCGCTGGCCGAACCGGGGTTCGGCGACGCGGAAAACAGCGCCATCGCCGCGCTTCTGGCCACCGGCGCGGGGCTTGTCGCGGCCACCGCCAACCCGCTGCGCGGCTTTCAGCTTTGGCAGATGGATCCGGGCGGCGGCTGGACCCGGCGGCTGACCGATGGCGCTGCGCGCTTTTCGATGAACCCCGCCGCCACCGCGCTGAGCGCTGGCGAGGGCGAGCTTTTGATCGGCACCGGCGCGCCCGCCCGGCCCGAGGCGGAGGACGCGGCCGGGCCCGCGGCGCCCGAGGTCATCGCGCTCGACGATGGCGGCGCTTGGGAGACGCTGGTGGGCGAGCCGCGCTTCTCGCCAGAGGGGTTCAAAGTGCCCTTCGCGCTGCAGGCCGCGGGGTTCGGGCAGCGCGAAACCGCCTGTGTCACGGCGATCCTGACCGGGCCGGGCGGCGCGCTGACCGTCGTCGTCACCGCCGTCACGGGCGCGACACCCGGCCCGTTCGGCCAGCCGGGGCTGGGCGCAAGCCGGCTCTGGCGCTCCCTTGACGGCGGCGAAAGCTTTGCCGAAGTGCCGGCGCCGGGCCCGGTTCTCGCAGCCCTCGCCACGCCCGAGGGCGGCGTTCTGGCGGTGGCAGGGGACGCGGGTGCCGCGCTCCATCTCCACGCGCTTGCCTAAAGGACACCCCGATGCCAGAGCCGCTTTTCATCCTCTGCCCCGGACGCTCGTTCTCCTCCGTGGTCGCCGCCGTCATCGGCCAGCATCCCCGCTGTTATGGCCTGCCTGAACTGAACCTTTTCTTGGGCGAAACCATCGGCGACGCCTGGTCCAACGACGCGACCCGCGGCGGTTATCCGATGCAGGGGCTGAAACGCACGATCGCCGAGCTGAACTACGGCGCCCAGACCGACGAGACCGTCGATGAGGCCATCGCCTGGATCGAGGCGCGCAAGGATTGGACCGCGCGCCGGATGATGGACCATATCCAAGACCGGGCCGGCGACCGCATCCTGGTCGACAAAAGCCCGGCCAATGTCGTCCATCCCCGCGTCTTGGGCGGCGTGGTGAAGGCATTTCCGAAGGCCAATTACCTGCAACTCATGCGCCATCCCCGCAGCCGCGGCAAAAGCCAGATGAAGCATTGGGAAAAGACCCAGGCCCGCCGGGTGATGGACGGCACCGCCAAACCGCCCCCGGATGCGGAGTTCAAATGGCAGGGCACGCACGCGATGATCTCGGCCCTCGGCCCGAAGCTGGCGCTGGGTCAGCTGATGTGGATCCGGGGCGAGGATCTGATGCGCGACCTCAAATTCTATCTGCCCCAGATCTGCGACTGGCTTGGCATTCCTTGCGACGATGCCGCGATGGCCGAGATGATGAAACCGGAGGCGAGCCCCTATGCCTGTCTTGGCCCCGCGAAGGCCAAATACGGCGCCAACACCGATTTTCTAAAGGACCCGAGCCTCGATTTCGACCGGCTGGCCAGCATCCCCGATCCGTCGCTGGACGGCCCGCTCGACTGGGCGCCGGAGGAGCTTTTCTCGGACGCGACGCGCCAGCAGGCCTACCGCTTCGGCTATCGCTGAGCCGCGGGACCCGGATCGCGGCTAGAGCATTTTCCGTTTAATGAGACCCACGCTGCATCAGAAAACGCGTTCAGGATCAGAGGCATGCTGATCCTGATACCAAAGCTCAATGAGCTTGACTCATTGAGCTTTGGAGCGAGCGACGGCGAGCCGCGCGCATGCGCGTGGGCTCATTGATCGCAATAGGTTGCAATCAATGAGCATTGGTATGAGACGGCGATTTCTGATCCAATGTGAACGGAAATTGCTCTAGACGGATCGCCTTTGGCCCGGCGCCGCCGTTGCCGGGCAGATCCTCAAACCCGCCCCGAACCCGCGATTGCCGGGCGCGCCCTGCGCGCCTGACAGATCCCCAGCAGCGCAGATCCCCAGCAGCGCAGATCCCGGAGAGCGCAGATCCCAGACAGCGCCGGGCCGTGGCCCGGCGTCAATCGTCGCTTGCGCGGGCATAGATGTCCTCATAGCGCACAATATCGTCTTCGCCGAGGTAACTGCCGGTCTGCACCTCGATCAGATACATGTCCAGTTTCCCGGGGTTCTCCATCCGGTGGACGGCACCGAGGGGAATATAGATCGACTGGTTTTCGGTCAGCAGGCGGGCCTCCTCACCCAGCGTGACCTTGGCCGTGCCCTCGACCACCACCCAATGTTCTGAGCGGTGGTGGTGGGATTGCAGCGACAAGACACCGCCGGGCTTGACCATGATCCGTTTGACCTGAAACCGGGCCCCAAGACAAAGCGTCTCGTACCAGCCCCAGGGGCGGTGGTGGCGGGGCACGGCATCGGCTTGCGGCGCGTCGGCCCGGCGCAGCGCTGTCACCACCTCTTTGACCTTCTGACTGGCGCCCATATCGGCCACCAGCACCGCATCGCGCATGGCAACAGCCACAATACCGTCGAGCCCGAGCCCGACCAGCGCCTGGTCGGGATCCTCGGCGCGCAGAAGCGTGTTGCGACAGCCAAGTGCGGCGGCAGGACCGGTCGCAACCACCCCGTCCGCGTCTTTCTCACCCAGCGCCCAAAGCGCGTCCCAGGCCCCAAGATCGGACCAGCCCCCCGCATAGGGCACCACCGAAAGGGTCTCGGCCTTCTCCATCACCGCATAATCGACGCTGATGTCGGGCAGCGTGTCCCACGCCGCCCCGCCAAGGCGCAAAAAGTCGAGATCGGGGGTGGCGGTGTCAAGCGCCGCGCGGCAGGGCGCAACAAGATCGGGGGCATGGGCCTCGAAGGCCGCGATGATGTCGCCTGCGCGAAACAGAAAGATCCCGGCATTCCAAAGGAAGGTGCCCGCCGCAAGCATCTCGGCGGCGCGCGCCGCCTCGGGTTTCTCGACAAAACCCGTAAGGGGGGTGGCGCGGCCCGCTTCCGGCGCGCTTTCGAGCGCGAGATAGCCATAGCCGGTCTCGGCCCGGTCCGGCGTGATCCCGAAGGTCACAAGCCGGCCCGCCCGCGCAGCCTCCGCCCCCGCCGCAAGCGCCTCGCCGAAGGCCTGCCTGTCGCCCAGCACATGGTCCGAAGGGGCCACCAGCATCAGGGCCTCTGCCCCGTCGCGGCCGGCGAGATGCAGCGCCGCCGTCAAGACCGCAGGCGCGGTGTTGCGGGGGCAGGGCTCGATCAGCGTGGTCGCATCGGCCAGGCCAAGCGTGCGCGCCTGATCGGTGGCAAGGAACCGGAAATCGGCGCCGGTCATCAGGATGGGCGCCCCGAACAGCGGCCCGGAAAGCCGCCGGAGCGTGGTTTGAAACAGGCTCTCCGCCCCCAACAGCGGCGAGAACTGCTTTGGGAAGGCTTTCCGCGACACAGGCCAAAGCCGGGTGCCGGAGCCGCCGCACAAAATGACGGGGGTGATCATGAAAACGCTCTCCTGCCGCGAGAAATCGACCCTGCGCTTAGGGCATAGTGGGGTTTGTCGCAACACTGTGGCAGGGGGATGGCCGGCAGAGGCGCGGACCGTGGGCGATGCGGAAAGAGACGGCGCGCATCGGGCGGGGGCGGGACCGGGGCGGGGGCGGGACCGGGGCGGGGGCGAAAGGCGGCCCGGCGCCGCGGGCCATGGGCCGCAGATGGCGGGTTTGCGACCGCCCCATGGCCCTTGTCCGGCAACATTCTGACCATATCGAGAATCTGCATAGGATGCGACGCATCGCGGGGCTCGGCAGTTGAAATATGGCCCCGCCCATGCCAGCAGAGAGGCAGTTTTGTGCCCCGTGTCCCGTGTGTCCCGAAAGGCCTCGCCCCATGAAAACCGTCATTTTCGGTCTTGGTTACGTCGGCTTCACCGCCGCCTGCTGTATTGCCGAGGAGGGGCACACCGTCATCGGCATCGATGTCAGCCCGGCCAAAGTCGCCCAGATCAACGCGGGCAAGGCGCCGATCATCGAGCCTCGGGTGGCCGCGATGCTGACCGCGGCGCGCGCGGCCGGCCGGCTTCGGGCCGACACGGAAATCGGCGATCATCTCCGGGGCGCGGACCTGGCGATCGTCTGCGTCGGCACGCCCTCGGCCGTCGATGGCGCCCATGACATGGGCTATATCGCCAATGTCACGCGCGAGATCGCGCAAGCGCTGGCCGCGGATCCAGAGGCGGGACCGAAGACGGAACCGGGCACAGGCGCGCCGCTGGCCATCGCCTATCGCTCCACCGTGCGGCCCGGCACGATGGAGGAGTTGGTGCGCCCGATCTTCGAAACCGCGCTGGGGCCCGCTTTCGCCCACCGTGTGGAGCTTGTCTACAACCCCGAGTTTCTGCGCGAAGGCTCGGCCGTGCAGGACTATTTCGCGCCGCCCAAGATCGTTATCGGCACCGAGGGCGCGCGCCCCTCGGCCGCGATGGAGACGCTGAATGCCAACCTCGATGCGCCGCGCTTTCTGGTCGGGTTCCGCGAGGCTGAAATCACCAAATTCGTCGACAATTCCTGGCACGCGGTGAAGGTGGCGTTCGCCAATGAAATCGGGCGCGCCTGTCTTGGGCTTGGCGTCTCGGCCAAGGCCGTTCACCAGATTTTCGTGGCCGACGACAAGCTGAACATCTCGCCCTATTATCTGCGGCCGGGCGGCGCCTTTGGCGGCTCTTGCCTGCCCAAGGATGTGCGCGCGCTGCAATATATCGGCGCCGACACCGGCGCCAATCTGCATCTGATCGACAGTCTGTTGCGCTCGAACGAGGCGCATAAACACCGGCTTTTTGAACATGCCACAGAAGGGCTAGCGCCCGGCGCGTCGGTGCTGATGGCCGGGCTTGCCTTCAAGGCCGAGACCGACGATCTGCGCGAAAGCCCGAATGTGGACCTGGCGCGCAAGCTTTTGACCGCGGGCTATGAATTGAAAATCTTCGATCCCGCGATTACGCCAGAGGCGCTGGTGGGCAAGAACCTGGGCTATGCCTTTAGCCAACTGCCCGAGCTTGAGCGGCTTTTGATCGACAAACCCACCGCCGAGGCCGGCGGCTTTGCCCGCGTCATCGCCACCAACGCGACTGTGCGCGCGCTCAATCTGCCCGCCGGCACGGATCTTTGCGATATCGGGAGCCTGCCATGACAAAACCTGCCATGAGGGAGCCCGCCGCCCCCCAGCCCGCGGAAGACGCCGCAGCCGGCGCGCGCATCCAAGCGGAACACCCAACCCCGCCCGCCGGACAGGACCCCGCGCGCCAGGGGCGTGATCTGGAAACAGCGCGCCAAGGGCGTGATCTGGAAACAGCGCGCCAAGGGCGCGACACAGACCCCGCGCGCCAAGGGCGCGACACAGACCCCGCGCGCCAAGGGCGCGACCTTGAAACAGCGCGCGAAAACGGCGACCCGGACACCGCGACCCCCAAGCTCGACGCCGTCCGCGCGGCGCAGCCTTTGGCCGGGCGGCGCGTTCTCATGATCGTGGAAAACCTGCCGCTGCCCTTCGACCGGCGCGTGATGCAGGAGTGTCGGACGCTCAAGGCCGCGGGCGCCGAAGTGGCCGTGATCTGCCCCACGGGCAAAGGCCATGAGGCGACGTATGAGGCGGTCGAGGGGATCCACATCTACCGCCATCCCCTGCCGCTCGATGCCAAAGGGGCGCTGGGATATCTTCTCGAATACAGCGCCGCCCTTTGGCACGAGATGCGCCTGGCGCTGAAGATCCGCCGCCGGCACGGCTTTGACACGATCCAGGCCTGTAACCCCCCCGATCTGATCTTTCTGGTCGCCCTGCCCTTCAAATGGTTCGCGGGCACGCGCTTTATCTTCGACCATCACGACATCAACCCCGAGCTCTATGAGGCGAAGTTCGGGCGCCGCGGGTTTTTCTGGAAACTGATGGTGCTGTTCGAACGCTGGACCTTCCGCGCCGCCGATGTCGTGATCTCGACCAATGACAGCTATGCCCGCATCGCGCGGGAGCGCGGCGGAAAGGACCCCGCGGATGTCTTCGTCGTCCGCTCCGGCCCTGATCTCACCCGGCTTGAAGTGCTGCCGCCGAGCGACACCTGGCGCAACGGGCGCCGCCATATGGTTGGCTATGTCGGCGTCATGGGCGCACAGGAGGGGCTGGATCTGCTGCTGGAAGCGGCCGCCGAGCTTGTGCTGCGGCAGGAACACGACATCCAGTTCGTGCTGGTGGGCGGCGGGCCCGAGCTTGAGGATCTGCGCGCCATGGCCCGCGACATGGGGCTGGAGGGCCATGTCACCTTCACCGGCCGCGCGCCCGACCGGGAGCTTTTCGAGGTGCTCTCGACCGCAGATGTTTGCGTGAACCCCGACCGGGTCAATCCGATGAACGATCTTTCCACGATGAATAAGATTTTGGAATACATGGCGTTTTCCAAACCCATCGTGCAGTTCGATGTGACCGAGGGGCGCGTTTCAGCCAGCGAGGCGTCGCTTTATGCAGCCCCCAACGACACCGCGGATTTGGCCGCAAAGATCGCAGCCTTGCTTGAGGCCCCCGCGCTGCGGGCGGAGATGGGTCAGATCGGAAGAAGCCGGGTGCGCACAACCTTCAGCTGGGATCACCAGGTCGACCGACTGATCGCGGCGTATCGGCGCGCGGTTGACAAAGGGACCGGCGGCAACGGATGACGGGGTGTCCCGCGCCCATTGTCCCGGCGTGCCGCAGCCAACTCAAGGGGAGACGCGGATGTCTGGCGCTTTAGACGAAATTGCGGGCGTGTCCCCGGTGGGCGACCCTTACGTGTTTGGGCGCCTTCACCCCCATGCCGCCACGCTGCGCGGCGATGTTAAGGGCGTCCTCACCGTCGCGCGGGCCATGGGAAAGCGCGCCAACCCCAAGGCCAAGTTCCTGATTTTCGGCCGGGCGCGGTCCGGCACGACGCTGCTGTGCCGCTTGCTCGACACGGTGCCGGACATCCATTGCGATCTTGAGGTTTTGCACTACCGGGTTCCGTTCCCCCTGACTTATCTCCGCCAAGCCATGCCGCGCACCGCCGGCGCGCCGATCTATGGGTGCAAGCTGCTATCCTATCAGCTGGTCGAGGTGCAGAAAATCAAAACGCCTGAAAGCTTTTTCGCCCGGCTTGCACAGGACGGCTTCCGCTTTATCCACAGCACGCGCGAGACCTTGACGCAATGCATGTCCCTGTCGATTGCGCAGGCGACCCGTGTCTACCTGGCCGAGCGGGGCGGCGTGCGCAAGGACGCGACAACGCTCGACCCCGATCTCTTTGTCCGACAGGTGCGGTGGAACGAAGCGCTTTTAAGGCTCGAAACCCGTCTTCTGGCCCCCTACGACCCAATTCGGGTGCATTATGAGACCGATCTGCTCGACCCCGCCCAGCATCAGGCCACCATCGACCGGGTCTGCAAATTCCTCGGCACCGAAAGCCATGCGGTTGCAGCACCAATGCAGAAAGTGCTGAAAAAGGGCTTTGACGACATGGTCGAAAATGCCGATGCCGTGCGCGCGGCGGTGCACGCCGCGGGCCTATCGCATGTATTCGAACCGGGCCGGTAACGCATTTTGCGGTCAAACTGCGTGTGAACGCCTGTCTCAAGATCCGCAAACCGCGGATCCGGGGGGCGTTTTCCGGTGCCGATCTGGCGCAGCGAAAAGCAACGACACCGCCCGACCCACGGCGCGTCAGCGCATTTTGCGGCCCACAGGCACCCTTTGGGAAACGGCCCGGGCGCGGGGGGCTGGCCGCGCCCGGGCCTTGTCGAGCGGAAACCGGCTATAGCGCAAGGCCCTGTCCTGCCCTTCGGGTTGGGCCGCGCTGTCGGGCGTCGCGGGCGCGCCCGTTTGCGGCTGCGGTTCGATCATCCAAACCCCGGCGCCGAGCAAAAACATGAACCAAATATAGGGCTCGGACCAGATGTGAACCGTCGACAGGGCGACGATCAAACCGCCAAGCGAGATCAGATAACCGGTCCGCGCGGCCCGCGCCTCAGCCGAGACAAGCCGGGCAAAGCTGAGCTGGCCGATCAGCAGAACAAGGGCCGCGGCAAAAAACAGAAACGACGGGATGCCGTGGCGCATGGCCAGAACCAGCCAAAAATTATCGACACTCGACACCATCCAATGCGGGCGGACCCAGTCATGCAGACCCAGTCCAAAAATCGGATTGGCCCAGACATTGTTCATACCGTGGTCGAAGATGCGGATGCGGTTCCAGGCCGTGCTGGAATTCAGCGTCATATAGCTGACAAAGACATGAAACGGGGTTCGGGTCGAAAAGACATCGATCAGGACGTAAAGCGTCACCACACCCGCGGCGAAAAACTTCCACCGCGCGCCGAACTGCGCCAGGACGCGGTTCCAGCCCATAAAACACATCTGCACAAGCAATGTCAGAAACGCCCCCGTCGACAGCGACGAGAATGTCGTGACGACCACGACGCCGCCGCGGAACACAGCCGTGAAAAGCCCTGTTGTCCGGTTCAGCGTGTGCACGACCAGACCAAACGCGGCGGCGCAAAAAACCCCATAGAGAATAGGGTGTTGGAAAACGACCTGAGCCCGTTCAAAGCCCAGCCGCAACTCATGATTGACGATAAACGGGGTTTTGACCACCTGGCGCAGCGTGGTCATGATGATCGGATCGCCGGTCTGCATTTCAAGCAGCGCAAAGGGCAGCGTGAACAGCACGGCCAGAAAATTGGCGCGGACAAAAAACGTGAACGCGCCGGCTGAGCGGATCAGCCAGCGCCCCAGCATGTAGCCGCCCAGGGTCTCAAGCACCGTGAAGCCCACTTGCTGGTAGACGCTGCCCACCGGATGGTTGGCAAAAAAGCTAAGCGACCACCAGACCGTCGCAGCCACGATCAGCAGGTCGACAGCCCGGATCCGCCCTGCCCGCCCGCTGAGACAGGCAAAGAGCGCGGGCACGAACAAGATCAGCAGATAAAGCCGCGTCGCCGGAATGTTGAGCGAGCCCACTTCGAAGATCACCGGCGTCAGCAAGGCCACGAAAAACAGACCGATGCACCAGACCACGTAGCGCGGCAGACGGTCCGCGCGCGGATCGGCGGATCGGGTCTGCTCGACCGGGGGGGAAAGGGTGTCGTGGACCATTCTGCTGCCGGTCCCGCGGGTCAGATGCCGCGTTCGGCGACGCGGCCGAGATAGCGGCCGTATTCGGTTTTGAGATAGGGTTCGGCCAGCGCCGTCAGCGCCGCCGCATCGATCCAGCCGTTGAGAAACGCGATCTCCTCAGGGCAACCGACCTTCAGGTTCTGGCGTGTCTCGATGGTGCGAATGAACTCGGCAGCATCCAAAAGGCTGTTATGGGTGCCTGTGTCAAGCCAGGCATGCCCCCGGCCCAGTTGCTCGACCGACAGCAAGCCCGCGTCCAAATACTGACCCAAGAGGTCGGTGATCTCCAGCTCGCCCCGGGCAGACGGCCGGATCGTCCGCGCCCGCGCCGGGGCGGTGTTGTCGAGAAAGTAAATCCCGGTCACCGCATAGTCCGATGCGGGCTTTGGCGGTTTTTCAACGATGGACCGGGCGCGACCGTCCGCGTCGAAGGCGACAACGCCATAGCGCTCGGGGTCGGCGACGCGGTAGCCGAAGACCGTGCCGCCAAGGTCGCGGGCATCGGCGGCCTTCAGCCGATCCGACAAACCCTCCCCAAAAAAGACATTGTCGCCCAGAACCATTGCCGAGGGCGCGTCCCCAAGGAAGGTCTCGGCCAGCAGATAGGCCTGCGCCAACCCCTCGGGCGCGGGCTGCACGATGTAGTCAAACGCCATCCCCCATTGGCCGCCATCGCCGAGCAAGCTTTCGAACAGCGGCAGATCGCGGGGCGTGGAGATGATCGCAACCTCGCGGATATGGGTCAGCATCAGAACCGACAGCGGGTAGTAAATCATCGGTTTGTCGTAAAGCGGCAGAAGTTGCTTTGACACCGCATGCGTGACCGGGTGCAGGCGTGTGCCCGAGCCTCCCGCCAGAATAATCCCTTTGCGCGCAGTCACTTTGCCTCCAACTCTCGCAATACCGCGCCCAAAGCGTGCCGCCAATCGGGTTGTGCGATGCCGTATACGGAGGCAATGCGGCTGCAGTCCAGCACCGAATTTGCCGGACGGGCAGCCGGGGTCGGGTAATCGGCCGTCGCTATGCGCGTTATGTTGGGCGACAGTTGGGCGGCGCGAAAAATATGCGCGGCAAAATCGGCCCAGGTCGTGGCCGGCGCGCCAGAGAAATGAAAGATCCCAGACTGGCCGCGTCCCGCGACGAACGCCGCGGCAATCTCCAAAAGGGCGGCCGCGATGGCATCGGCCGGCGTCGGCCCGCCATGCTGATCCGCCACGATGCGCACCGTGTCATGCGCGGCGCCAAGACGCAGCATCGTTTTCACGAAATTGGCGCCTGTCGGCGAAAACACCCAGGCGGTGCGCAGGATGACATACGCCCCGCCAGCGGCCGCCACGGCCAGCTCGCCGGCCCGTTTGCTGGACCCATAAACGCCGAGCGGGTCGGTCGGATCATCCTCCCGCCAGGGCCGCTGACCGGTTCCGGGAAAGACGTAATCCGTGGAGATGTGCAAAAACGGCAGCCCCCGCGCCGCCGCGGCCGCGGCCATCGCCGCCGGGGCCTCGGCGTTAATTGCGAACGCCGTCTCGGCCTCGCTCTCGGCCCGGTCGACGGCGGTGTAGGCGGCGGCATTGATCACGACCGCCGCCGGCGTTTCCGCAATCGCCCGGGCGATGCGGCCAAGATCCCCAAGATCGGCCTGATCGCGGCCAAGACAATCGATGCGCATATGCCGCGCGGCGCCCGCGCGGGCCAGGGCCGTGGCCACTTGGCCCGTCGCCCCGAACACCAAAATGCGCATCATCTCGCCTGCACCCTTTGTCCTACGCGATCGCCCTCGACCCCGCCTGCATGCGCCGCTGTCGCGGGATCACAACGGAACGAAACGGGGCAGCCGGCCAAGCGCATCGTTCATGAACGTCTGCAGCCTTGCATCGGCATCCGCCTCGGTTTCATCGGCTTCGATCGGGGTGATGAACCGCACCAGCGCCCCATCCGATCGACCGATGGTGAAACTGTCCCAGATCACGCTGACCTTGGCCGCGACATCGTTGGTCATCCGTTTTCCGCGCTGCTCGAACCAATAGTAGACCAGCTGGTGCTGCGTCCCCTTCTGAATGACCGCGCGGTTGACCTCAAACGTGCCATAGGCCGTTTGTGGAAGCGTGACGCTGTAGGGCTCCAGGCTGAAGATTTCCCAGCCGCCCACGGGCAGACACACTTCGGGGGAATGGATTCCGTCGCCATCGGTCTGATCGGCATAGAAGGCGGAAAAGAAATTGATCGGCGCCGCGCCGCCGGGGGCGATGTAGGTGGCGTCGATATAGTCATCTGCGGCCAGAACACGCGCGACCGAGGGCTCCAACGTCTGGCGGATCGCCGTCCGATCCGCAATCCGGTTGGGAAACACCGCAAACGGATCGCGGTCCGGCGCGGGTGGCGGGCTGGGCTGCACCAGCATCCAACCCACGCTCATCGTCGCGGTCAGCCCCACGGCCAGCGCCAGACCCCGCGACGGGACCAGCGCCAGACCCCGGGCGGCGATCGGGCCGAACCCCTCGGTATCCAGGTCGATCGCTTCGGACAGGGGGCGTTTTTCGGGCGTAAGCCGTTGCAGCCCGATCGCGGTCAGAAACAGGATCAAGACGCAGGACAGGAAGATGATCCAGCCTTCGAAGAAATGCATGAACCCTTCGGCATGTTCGATCCCATAGGCGTTGACGACAATGCCGACGATGCCGATCCGCACGGAGTTCATAAAGACGGTCAACGGTGCGGCCATCAGCAAAAGCAGCGCCTTATGCCACATCGGCCCGCGATAGAGGATCGCGAAGAGATAGGAAAAGCTGAGGATCGGGAAAAGATACCGCAGCCCCGAACACGCCTCGGCCACCTGCAGCTTGAAGACGCCCAAATCGATGATGTTGCCTTCCAAGAACACCGGGACGCCGGCCAGCGCCACGAACCAGACCCCCAGTTCGGACGACACCCATTGCAGCCAGATCGTCAGTTTCCAGTAAAGCACCTGCGGCAAGGGCAGCATGAAGATCAAATGCAAGACCGGCGCCCAATGCAGCCGCCCCCGACGCCAGCCAAAAATCGTCAACACCACGCCGCCGGTCCAAAGGATCATCGCATAGGTGACGATGTCGGGGATCCGGGTCAGGTTTCCAAACAGCGCCAGAACAAGCGATACCCCGATCAGGACAAGCCCCGGGGTGCGGCGCAGACCCTCGGTCGGGGCGGGGCCGAGCCGCCGCATCTCCCGCAGGAAGAGGTAAAGCGAGATGATCGGGATCAGCGGCCCATGGCTGTATTCCGGTGTCAGCCATGCGTCGCCGAGCGAGACAAAACCAATCCAGAAAATCGGGATGGAAACGGCCAGAAGCGACAGGCCAAGCGCCAAACCCAATGGGTTGAGCTTAAACCCGGCAAACAGGCCATACCGGCGTCTTGGACGGCTTTGGGTGAGTGACATGGAACGCGCCTCTCTCATGATGGGCCGCAACACTTCGGTCCCGACGCACAGGTCTAACGACTTCGGTATGGCCATTCCATGACAAAACCGCCCTCAGATCGATCTGAGGGCGGTTCTGACGAAATTTTGAAGCCGATGTTATGGTCGGCCGAAGCCTGTCTTAGGCTTTGCGGAAGCGACGCATCGCGCCAAGACCGCCAAGGCCGAGCAACAGGAACCCAAGGCTTGCCGGCAGCGGAACAGGCGTGATTTCAAGCGCGCCAAGCGCCCCGGACCCGTCGAAGACAACCGTCAGCGTAGTCACGTCGGTCATGCCGAGATCGAGGATGCGGAAGAAGTTCGCACCGCCGTTCGGGCCGTCGGACGCGCCGTTCGAAGAGGAGGTCGCAACCTCGATCCCATCGGCGAAGACGGTCACTTCTTCCTCGGCGTCGAGGATGAAGATGTCGCCCACGCGCACTTCTTCGGAAAAGACGAACTCGATCGTGCCGCCGACATTGTCGTCGGGGATCGGGCTGCCGCTTTCCTGCACGATCAACGCCGTGCCGAAGTTACGACTGTCATTGGCATCGTCGATGTTGACGAAAGGCGATTTAAGGTCGGGGTCGTTGGCCGCGATATCGGTGTCGAGCGCATAGACCAGATTGGTGCCGCCGATTCCAGTGATGTCGGCAGTCACAGTGTCACCCAGGATCGAAATGTCCTCGGTTGTCGGGCCGGAGACGAGATCGCCATCGGCAAATTCAGCAAAATCAACAGTTTCGGCGGAAATGGTAGATGCCAAACCGGCCATCACGAACGTGGCCGCGGCAAAAGAGAGGAAGCGCATGATCATCATTCCTGACGTTGATCGTTAAAACCCTAATGGTGTTTAAGACTTTTTGCGTTGGGGATCCAGCCCATCCTGCGCGATAAATCGCGTTAACGATAAAATACAACCAAGCCGTGTGCAGAACGCCGGCCGCTCGCGGGTGGCACGTCACAGGCGGGCCCAATCGCCCTCCATTGACCTATTTTTTGAGCATCCGGTCACGCCCGCGGGGCGCACATATCGACGAAATCAGCCAAGCCCCGCACAGGCGGTTTTGCTGACGCCCGAGCGTGCGGGCGATTTTACCGGCGCCCGAGCGTGCGGGCGACTTTTTTGCGCCCGAGCGTGCGGGCGACTTTTTTGCGCCCGAGCGTGCGGGCGACTTTTTTG
>CALCPC010000662.1 GCA_937900975.1 uncultured Paracoccaceae bacterium | reverse complement strand
GTTCAAGCTATCCTCCCTTGGTTTTCGCGGGGGAGGCGCGGCGGCTGCGCGGACACTTGGCCGATGTGGCGGCGGGCAAGGCGTTCTTGCTGCAAGGCGGCGATTGCGCCGAAAGTTTTGGAGAGTTTTCCGCCGACAGCATCCGCGACACCTATAAAGTGATGCTGCAAATGGCGGTGGTGCTGACCTTTGGCGCCAAGCTTCCGGTGGTCAAGATCGGACGGATGGAGGGGCAGTTCGCCAAGCAGCGCTCCAGCCCGATGGAAGTCAAGGATGGCGTGGAGTTGCCGATCTACCGCGGCGACATCATCAACGACACGGGCTTTACCCCCGAAAGCCGGATCCCCAACCCCGCCCGCATGTTGCAGGCCTACACACAATCCGCCGCGTCGCTGAACCTCTTGCGCGCATTCAGCCAAGGCGGGTTTGCCGATATCGCCCGCGTGCATTCCTGGACTTTGGAAGCGACCAAGGACGCCCCGGTGTATGAGCGGTATCACGCGCTGGCCAACCGGATTTCCGAAAGCCTCGACTTTATGGAGGCGGCGGGCGTCACCGGCGAGACCACCGACAGCCTGCACCGCGTCGATTTCTACACCAGCCACGAAGCGCTGTTGTTGGAGTATGAGGAGGCGTTGGCCCGGATCGACACAACCACGGGGCTGCCGGTTGCGGGCTCTGGCCACATGATTTGGATCGGGGATCGGACGCGGCAGCCCGATGGCGCTCATGTGGCGTTTTGCCGTGGTGTGCAGAACCCGATCGGGGTGAAATGCGGCCCATCGCTGACCACCGACGATCTGCTGCTGCTTTTGGACCGGCTTAACCCGTCCAACGCGCCCGGGCGGATCACGCTGATCAATCGCGTTGGTGCGGGCAAGGTCGCCGAGCATATGCCCAAGCTGATCCGCGCGGTTGAGGCTGAGGGGCGCAGCGTCGTGTGGTCCTGCGATCCGATGCACGGCAACACCATCAAATCGGCGTCAGGCTACAAAACCCGCCCCTTCGAAGCCGTCCTGCGCGAGGTGCGGGAGTTCTTTCAGATCCACGCCGCGGAAGGCACGTATCCCGGCGGCGTCCATTTTGAGATGACCGGCAAGGACGTCACGGAATGCACAGGCGGTGTGCGCGCGGTGGCCGATGAGGATCTGTCGGCGCGCTATCACACCGTCTGCGACCCGCGGTTGAACGCCAGCCAAGCACTGGAACTGGCGTTTCTGGTGGCCGAGGAGCTTGCCACCCGGCGCGAGGCACAGCGCGCCGCGGTCTGAGCGTGACCAGTCATGTGGCGGTCCTGACGGCGGACCGGGCGATCGACGCCCACGCGGTCGCCGCCGTCGCCGACGCGCTTGGCGCGTCGGCAACGCGGCTGACCGATAAGGCGTTTGAGTTTGGCTGCAGCGGCACCGCGCCGCTGCCGCCCGCGCCGCCGGGCACCGATCTTAACCGCGTTGCGCGGGAAGGCCGGCAAAAGCGCGTGTTGATCGCCGACATGGACAGCACAATCATCCCGGTGGAGTGCATCGACGAATTGGCCGACTTTGCCGGCGTCAAGGCAGAGGTCGCCCGAATTACCGAACAAGCGATGCAGGGCGCGCTGGATTTCGAAGCGGCGCTTGGCGCGCGTGTCGCGCTGTTGGCGGGTTTGCCGCTTGCGGCGCTTGAGACCTGTTACCGCACCCGCGTCACACTCTCCCCCGGTGCGCGCAGCGCGGTGACGACGATGGCCGCAGCGGGCGCCCGCACCGCCCTGGTTTCGGGTGGATTTACCTTTTTCGCAGAGCGTGTTGCCGCGGATGCGGGGTTCGCCAGCTTTCGCGCCAATGTCCTTGAGAGCGCGGGGGACGCGTTAACCGGCCGCGTCACGCCCCCGATCCTGGGCCGCAGCGCCAAGGCAGAGGCCCTGACAGCGCTTTGCGCGGCAGAGGGTGTGGGGCCAGAGGCCGTTTTGGCCGTGGGTGACGGCGCCAATGATCTGGCGATGATCGAAGCGGCTGGGATGGGCGTCGCCTATCGCGCCAAGCCCGCCGTCGCGGCCCGCGCCGATCACCGGCTCGACCATTCGGACCTAGAGGCGCTGCTGGCCCTACAAGGCTTGACGCCTGGCTAAACTGCAGTGAGTGAAAGAGATTTTCTCGCTTAGCCCAACACGGGGCGATCCCAAAATGCCGCACAAGATCGTCTTTGGCCGATCTTCAAATGCCCGCCGCCTTTCGCGGCAAACCCAAGAGCTCAAGCAGTCCTTCAGGTGTTGAAATCTGTGATTTCAGGCAGCGTTGAGCGGTTCATCTTCCCAGAAACGCGTGATGCGGTCCAGAATGGCCTAAGCGCGCATGGCCGAGCCAGCCGATATCGCAAAATCGCGGCCAAGCTCGGCGCGGCCGCTGCGCGAGGGCGTCCGCCGGTCGCCTTGGAATAAACCGCGCGGAGTGAGGACGCGTGGCGCGTTTGGATGAAAATCTGATCCGGCGCGAAGGCTGCGGTTCATCGGGCTGGATGGTTTCGCCGCCAAGTCTGGTTGCTCGCAGCAGCGCGCCCGTGTCGCCCGGGCGCGCGCCGCTGCCCATCACTCCTCGTCGCGCACGATCTTCAGATGGCCGCGCCGAGGGGCGGTGCGCAGAACGCCCGGGTTGCCTTCGACGGCGCGCAGATCCGGTGCGTCGCTTTGGCGCGGCTCAAACGCCTGCTGCTCTTCCGCGAAGCCCGGGACGGCGGGCGCCTGGGTTTGGGTCGATCCATCGCGCCGGATGGCCACAACCCGCGCCCCCGTGATCGAAAAGTTGACAGGCGCCCGGGTGATCCGCTCTGCCGTCAAAACGCAGCCGAGAACCCGCGTCACTTCGCCGAAATCGCTGCGCAGCGGCAACAGCAGCATCTGGCCCGTCGTCGTCTGCCCATCATGCGCGGTCGCCTTGAGATCCAGTTCCACCACAGATGGCCCGGTCAGGACCGCGCTGATATGGCTGGAGAAGGCGCTGCGATGGTCGGCGGACATAAACGCCTCCGGCGGCATTCCGCGCACTTCCATGCCCATCATCTCACACAGCGCCATTCCGGCCAGCCGGACCCGCAGTTGGCTGGGGTTCAACTGCTCTAGGATGAACATGTATTCCAGCGCGTCTTCGAACTGACGCGGGTCAAGCTCTGCGCGATAGGGCGCAATCCGGCCCTTGCGCAGCCGCTCCCAATAGGTTCTGAGATTGAACAGAATGTCCGTGTTCATGGCCCTGCTGCGTTTCATGCCCGCATCCCCTCGCTACCCTGGCGCCTCAAGAAGAGCCGCCTCACCTCGGGGATTAAAGCGAATAATACACAACTGTGGTGGCTTTAGGTAGAGAAAGCTTAACGCTTGGTTTACGCGGCCCGGTTGATATTAATTTTTTGGAGGGTCGATGCCGCTGAAATCGATGACGGGCTATGCAAGCCTTACCGGATTGGCCGAAGGGGTCGATTGGGTGTGGGAGGCGCGCAGCGTCAACGCGCGCGGGCTCGACCTGCGGTTGCGTTTGCCCGACGGGTTGGATGTGCTAGAGCCGGAGGTTCGCCGCGTCTTTGGGGCGCTGTTTGCCCGCGGTTCGATCACCGTCGGTTTGCGCGCCCAGGTGGGTGAGGACCGAACCGGCGGCGCTGTGAACCAGGACGGGCTTGCTGGCGTGCTGTCGGTCGCGCAAACGCTGACCGCGGCGGCAAAGGCGGCCGATGTCCCGCTTGCACCGCTCAGCGTGGGGGAGCTTTTGTCAAATCGCGCGGTTTTTGAAACAGGCCGCCCGGGAGAGCGGCTGCGCAGCGCGTCCGATGCGGTGGTGGCCGGTATCGCGCCGCTGGCCGATGGACTTGCCGCGGCGCGGGCGGGTGAGGGCGCAGCGCTCGGCGATGTGTTGGCGCGCCAGCTTGCGGCGCTGGGCGGCCTGGTCGATGGCGCCGTGGCGGCCGTGTCGGCGCGCAACGCCGCGCAAGGGGTGCAGTTGCGGGACCGTGTCACAGCGCTCCTCACCGCGACGGACCGTGTGGATGAGGATCGCCTAGCGCAGGAGCTTGCGTTGCTGGCGGTCAAAGGCGACGTCACGGAAGAGCTTGACCGTCTGCGCGCGCATATCGCCGCCGCGACCGCGCTTTTGACCGAAACGGGTCCGGTTGGCCGCAAGCTTGATTTTCTGATGCAGGAGTTCAACCGCGAGGCCAACACACTCTGCGCCAAATCGGGGTCTGCGGCGTTGACGGCCCTTGGGCTCGACATGAAAGTGATTATCGATCAAATGCGTGAGCAGTGTCAGAATGTCGAATGATCAGGTGATGCGGGGGATCCGGCGAACCGGCCTTTTGATCATCCTATCCTCGCCGTCGGGGGCTGGGAAATCGACGCTTTCGCGCCGGCTTCTGGCCGCCGATCCCGATGTGGTGTTTTCGGTTTCGGCCACCACGCGCCCGGCGCGCCCGGGTGAGGTTGATGGCACGCATTACCATTTCAAAACGCGCGCGGACTTCGAGGCGCTGGTCGCCTCCGGCGGAATGTTGGAGCATGCGGAGGTTTTCGGGAACTTCTACGGCTCTCCCCTCGCGACGGTGGAGAAGGCGGTTGCAGCGGGGCAGGACATGCTGTTCGAAGTCGATTGGCAGGGCGGCCAACAGATCCGAACCTCGACCCTTGGCGCCCACGCGGTGTCGATCTTTCTGCTGCCGCCGTCGATGGCTGCGTTGTCGGCGCGGTTGCAGGGACGGGGGCAGGACAGCCCGGCCGTGATCGCGGGCCGGATGCAGAAATCGCGGGACGAAATCAGCCATTGGGCGGAGTACGATTTCGTCCTGGTCAATGACGATCTTGACGCCTGTGCCGAGGCGCTGTTCGCGATGTTGACGGGCGAGCGGTAGCGGCGCGGTCGTC
>CALCPC010000661.1 GCA_937900975.1 uncultured Paracoccaceae bacterium | reverse complement strand
CAGGTGACGGCGCAGGGCGACGGGCCAGTCGACGCAACGTTCGAGGCCGTAAACCGCCTTGTCGACCACAAGGCGGCGCTCGCGCTTTATCAAGTCCATGCGGTGACAGAGGGGATCGCCGCCCAGGCCACCGTGACCGTTCGGATGGAAGAGGGCGGCAAGATCGTCACCGGCCAGGCCTCGGAAACGGACACGGTCGTCGCATCGGCCAAGGCTTATGTGAATGCGCTGAACAAGCTTCTGGTGCGGCGGGAAAAAACGGCCCCCGCCGCGGTCTCGGGCTACAGCGTTTCGCGCAGGGCCCGCGATCAGGCGCGCGTCTTCTGCGCCGCCGACAGCGTCACGCCGGCCCCCGGCGCTGCTAGCATGGGGAAGCGCCCGACTGTCGGGCAGAAGCACGCGCTCAAAGGCGATGCAGACGGCCGGCACCCGCCAGAAACACCTCCCCGCGCCCTGATGCGCCATACGTGTTCGCCAGGCATCGGCTGGCAGAGTGCCGCGCATAGACAAACACGCTCTGACTTGGTGGCGACACGGGTCGCGCCCTGTACGGCGCACGGTTGGTGTCGCGCCGATCCGGTGGCACGGGCCGCGGGGCCAGCCTCGATTGCCAGCGCCGGGTGCTGGGCCGTCGATGGTGTCGGCCCGTCGCCTCGCGCGCGAACAAGGGGACATAAGCCTATATATTTGTGGGATTTCTTCCCTCAATCCCGTTGGGTTGAAAAAGCGTCAAGGGGCTTCGCGTGTCGCTCCCGTAAGGCGTTGCGCGCAAGCGCGGCGTTTGCACAGAGCCGCTGTTGGCAAAGCCATAGCGTCTGCCGACCGATGTCGCCGTGGCCCGCGGATCGAACAGACCCGCCGGCGTGCTGGCGATCGTGCTGAGGGTCAACGGGGCCCGCGCGCAGGACAGAGTGCGCGCAGCGCTTGGCCCCATACGGCCTGGCAGCAATGCCTGCGGGGGGCCGGACTGCGCCAGCCCATGATCCGCAGCCCTGCGGTCTGGCGGTTGTTCGGCCAGGCGGCGCACGCGGCCAGAAACCTGGTGACGGCAGCGTCATTGCTGCGCTGCCATGTTGCCCGCTAGGCCGCCACAGCCCAGTCGGTGGTCAAGGGCCCGCCGGCCATCGGCTTGCGCCATGGTCACAGATCCGGGGCGCCCGGCGTCCAGCGCAGCGAGCTTGCCCGCGCGCACTCTCGGTCTGAAATTCCGCGACGGTGATGGCGGGGTTCCACACGCCGGCGGATACGTTGGTCTACGTCCACCGTTTCCGGCGCGGCGGCGTCAGCCTAGAAAGCCTTTGCACCCGTGAAAGCAGCCACGCGAGACGTCAAAACTGACATCACGGGTTTTAGGGCGATGGCCGCGGCTACTCCAACTCAACCAACAGATCCTTGGCGTCGACCTGCGCCGAGGCCGCAACATGCACTGCTGACACCGTCGCGGCGCGGTCGGCATAGATGCCCGTCTCCATTTTCATCGCCTCGATCACACAAAGCAAATCGCCCTCCGCCACCGTCTGCCCAACGGTGACTGAGACGGACGCGATCAGACCGGGCATGGGCGCCGCGACATGCGCGGCATTGCCGGGCTCTGCCTTCGGGCGGGTCGCCGCGCCCGCGACCGCCGCGCGGTCGGGCACGCGAACCGTCCGGGGTTGGCCGTTCAGCTCAAAAAACACACGCACTTCGCCCTCGTGGCTTTCGCCAAGGGCGGCGAGGCGGATTTCCAGCGTCTTGCCGGGATCGATCTCGACGCTGATCTCTTGGCCGGGTTCCATACCGTAGAAGAAGACGCTGGTGGGCAGCGTCCGCACCGGACCATAGGTTTCGTGCCGGCGGCTGTAGTCGAGGAAAACCTTCGGATACATCAAGTATCCGCAAAGATCTTCGTCGTCGAGCGTCGCGCCGTCCAGTGCCGCCGACGCTTCCCCGCGCAGCGCCTCCAAATCGGCGGGGGGCATCAGCGAACCGGGGCGCACGGTGATCGGCGCCTCCCCCTTCAACACTTTGGCCTGGAGCGCTGCGGGAAACCCGCCGGGGGGCTGGCCGACCTCGCCCTTCATAAAGGTCACAACCGAATCCGGGAACGACACATCGCGCCCGGGGTCCAGAACATCCGCCGCCGTCAAACCGGCCGACACCATCGTCAGCGCCATGTCGCCCACTGTCTTGGCAATCGGCGTGACCTTGATGACGTCGCCGAACATCGCGTTGACATCGGCATAGGTGCGCGCGACCTCGGGCCAGCGATCCTCCAACCCCATCGACCGCGCCTGCGCCCGCAGATTGGTGCCCTGCCCGCCCGGCATCTCGTGAAGATAGACCTCAGAGGAGCCTGCCCGCATCTCGGGCTCAAAAGCCGCGTATTGCGCGCGCACCCCCTCCCAATAGGCCGAGATGTCGCGGATTGCCGCGCCGCTAAGCCCGGTGTCCCGCGGCGTGTGACGCAGCGCCTCGACCAGGGAGCCAAGACAGGGCTGCGATGTCAGGCCAGAAAACGCATCGATGGCCGCATCGGCGGCATCCACACCCGCCTCGGCCGCGGCCAGAACGGAGGCCGCCGAAATGCCAGAGGTGTCGTGGGTGTGAAAATGGATCGGAATGGCAATCTCGTCTTTCAGCGCCCGCACCAGCGCCGCGGCCGAGGCGGGTTTCACCAGCCCGCCCATATCCTTGATACACAAGATATGGCTGCCCGCGGCCTCCAACTCCTTGGCCAAATCGACATAGTAGCGCAGCGAATATTTCGCGCGGTCGGGATCCAGAATGTCGCCCGTATAGCAGATCGACGCCTCCAAAATGCGCCCCGTCGCCAGCACCGCGTCCATCGACACCCGCATATTCTCAACCCAGTTCAGGGGATCGAATACGCGGAAAAGATCCATGCCGGACGCTGCCGATTGCTCGACGAATTTGACGACGACATTGTCGGGATAGTTCGTGTAGCCGACGCCGTTCGAAGCCCTCAACAGCATTTGCGTCAAAAGATTTGGCATCGCCGCACGCAGATCGCGCAGCCGCTGCCACGGGCATTCCTGCAGGAACCGATAGGCGACGTCGAACGTGGCCCCGCCCCAGCATTCGACCGAGAAAAGCCCCGGCAACTCGGCCGCATAGGCCGGTGCGATCCCGATCATGTCATAAGAGCGCATGCGGGTGGCCAACAGGCTTTGATGCCCGTCGCGCATCACCGTGTCAGTCACCAAAAGCCGCTTTTCGGCCAGCATCCAATCGGCGACCGCTTTTGGCCCCTGGTCAAGCAGGATCTGCCGCGCACCCGCTTTTGGCGCCGCGGGGTCGACCAGCGGCGCCATGGGCGGGCGCAGCGCGGCCGGCGGGCGCGGGCGGTCCTTGGTTTCGGGATGGCCGTTGACGGTGACATCGGCAAGGTATGTCAGGATCCGCGTCGCCCGATCGCGCCGGGGGGCGAAATCGTGCAGCGCGGGCGGCGTGTCGACGAATTTCGTCGTGTAGCTGTTGTCGAGAAAGCTTGGATGTTGCAGCAGGTTTTCGACAAAGGCGAGGTTTGTGGCCACGCCCCGGATCCGAAACTCTCGCAAGGCGCGATCCATCCGCCGGATCGCCATCTCGGGCGTCGGCGCCCAGGCCGTCACCTTCTCCAACAGGCTGTCATAATAGCGCGTGATCACGGCGCCCGAATAGGCCGTCCCGCCGTCGAGCCGGATGCCGTGGCCCGTGGCGCCACGATAGGCGGTGATGCGGCCGTAATCGGGGATAAAATTGTTCTGCGGATCCTCGGTTGTGATCCGGCACTGGATGGCGTGGCCGTTCAGCTTGACGTCGTATTGGCTCTGCTTGCCTGTCGCCTCGGAGATCGTCTTGCCCTCGGCCAACAGGATTTGGGCGCGGACGATGTCGATGCCGGTGACTTCCTCGGTGACGGTATGCTCGACCTGGACGCGGGGATTGACCTCGATAAAGAAGAAATCGCCGCTGTCCATGTCCATCAGGAATTCGACCGTGCCCGCACAGCGATACCCGACATGGGCACAGATCTGACGGCCGAGCGCGCAAAGCTTTTCGCGCTGCGCCTCGGAAAGATACGGCGCCGGGGCCCGCTCCACCACCTTCTGGTTGCGCCGCTGGACCGAGCAGTCCCGCTCCCACAAGTGATACATTCCACCGTAATCGTCGCCGAGGATCTGCACCTCGACATGGCGGGCGCGCTGGACGAGCTTTTCGAGATAGCCCTCGCCATTGCCAAAGGCGTTCTCGGCCTCGCGCCGGCCCTCGGCGACCTTGTCCTCCAACTCGTCCGCGCTCAAAATCGGGCGCATGCCCCGGCCGCCGCCGCCCCAGCTTGCCTTCAGCATGAAGGGATAGCCGATGGCGTCGGCCATCCGGCGCACCTCCGCCATGTCGTCGGGCAGGACGTCGGTCGCGGGCACGACCGGCACGCCGGCCTCCATCGCCACGCGCCGCGCGCTTGCCTTATCGCCAAGCGCGCGCATCGTCTCGGCGCGCGGCCCGATAAAGGCGATGCCCGCAGCCACGCACGCCTCAACCAAATCCGGGTTCTCAGACAGCAGGCCATAGCCCGGATGGATCGCGTCGGCGCCCGACATCTTGGCCACGCGAATGATTTCCTCAATCGAAAGATAGGCCGCAACGGGGCCAAGCCCGCGGCCGATCCGATAGGCCTCATCCGCCTTGAACCGATGCAGCGAAAGCTTGTCCTCCTCGGCGAAAACGGCAACGGTCCGTTTGCCCATTTCGTTGGCGGCGCGCATCACGCGGATGGCGATTTCACCGCGGTTGGCAATGAGGATTTTTTGGAAGTCTTTCATTCTAAGGCGCGTCCCGTGTGGCTGGCAGCGCTTCCGCCGAATGGCCGCCCCCGGATCGGGGCGCCGGAAAACGCCGTTGGCGGCAGGCTAACGTGACGCAGCGCAGCGCACAATACGGGCAAAGGTGGCGGACCGCGGCCCCAAGGATCGCCGCGCGCGGTGCGTCCAAGAAACGACACCGCACAAGGAGAGACCGATGCGCTTGCCCAGCTTACTGCTTTTGATCCCTGTCGTTTTGGCCCAAGCCCTGCCCGTTGCCGCCGCCGAGCTCCGGCCCGATAGCCGGGTGGAGGCGGCGACCCTGTATCCCAATGGCGCGATCCTGACCCGCCGCGCGCGCTTTACCGCCGAGGCCGGGCAACACACCGTGGTGATCGGGGATCTGCCGCTGGATCTCGTGGCCGAAAGCCTGCGGGTGGCGGGCGCTGGCGATGCCGCTTTTTCGATCCTATCGGTCGATCACCGGATCGACCGATTGCCGCCGCGCGCCGATCTGACATCGCCTGAACGGGCTGCGCTTGAGGCCGATATCGCGGCCATCGAGGCCGAGCTGCGCACGCTTGACGCGGCTTTGGCCGTCGAGGACGCGAAGATTTCGGTCGCTGACACGCGCCTGCGCTTCATCCAAAACCTGATCCGCCCGCTGCCAATGGGTGAGGGCGCCGCCGCGCTCGGCGTTGCGGACTGGGCCGCGGCCCTGGCCATTGTCGCAACGGAGGGCGCAGCAGCGGAGGCCGAGCGTCTGGCCGCCGAAACCGAGCGGGGCGCCTTGGCGCGGGCGCGCCAACCTGTGGAGGTCCGGCTCGACACTGCGCGCCAAGCGCTCGAAGCGCTTGACCGTCCAGCGCCGCCCCGGTCCATCGCGACCGTCACGCTGACTGCGCCCGCACCGGTCAGCGCCGTTCTGGCGCTGTCCTACCGCACCGAAACCGCGGGCTGGCAGCCGATCTATGACCTTCGCCTTGGCGCCGACGACGCGGTGACGCTCACCCGCCAAGCGCGCATTTTCCAAACCACGGGCGAGGCATGGTCGGGGGTCGATCTGACCTTGTCGACGGCACGACCCTCTGGCCGGGTCCTGGCACCGGTCCTGCAACCCCGCCTTTTGCGCGAAGAGCGGGCCGGATCCGGGCGCGGCGCATCCCTCGCTTACCGCACGCAAGACATCTTGTCCCCGCAGGTCGAAAGCCCAGCGCCCGCGCAGGAAGACCGCCTGCAGGCAGCGCCTTTGGTCGAAGCCGAAGCGGTCGGCGCGGTATTTCAACGCCAGGGCACGACCCTCAGTTTTCGCATCGCGGATCCCGCCGATGTCGCCGGCGACGGCACCGTGCGCCAGGTGGTGATCGACCGGCAAACCCTGCCCGCAACGCTGGCCGCCGAGACTGCGCCGCTGTTGGATCCTACCGCCTATCTGATCGCGGAATGGACCAACACGCTTAGCGCGCCGCTTCTGCCGGGGCCCGTCGCGATCTTCCGCGACGGTGCGTTCCTCGGCCAAGCGCGGTTTCCGTTCGTGCCGGTGGGCGAGGCGTTCGACCTGCCGGTTGGACAGTATGACGCCATCGCGGTGGAGCGTGTGACGCTGGAACGGACGGAGGGCGATTTCGGCCTGATCGGCACCTCCTATAAGCGGGTGGAGCGCTATCGGATCCGGGTGCGCAACCTCGGCGCGCGCGCGCTGCCGGTGGTTTTGACCGACCGTGTGCCCGTGTCGGAGAACGACGATGTCACCGTCACCGCGACGACCCGCCCCGCCCCGACCGACATCGATCCCGATGGCCGCCGCGGGCTTCGGCAATGGCGGCTGGACCTGGCCGCCGGGGGCGCGGCGACGGTCGAACTTGGCTACACCATCACCTGGCCCGAAAGCCTCGGCCTGCGGCTGGACTAAGGGCAACCGCTAAAGAAGACACCGGCCGGCCAATGTGTTAACAAAACCCATGCCGGCCAACACACGACCCGAAGCCTTTGGCACCGTCGCAGCACCGGCGCTTTTGTCCCGTATTCCGGGGCGCTTGCGCACCATCGCGCCCGCGGCCGGCGATCCCCGCACCGCGCGGCGGGTCGCCCTGTGCCTAGCCCGCGCCGCCGTGGGCCGTGGCGCGCCGGTGCCACTGGGCCCCGCTGGCAACCCCGAAAGCGCGCTCGGCCGGGTGGCCGCAGCGGGGCCAGAGCCTGTGGTGATCGTGGTTGAGGAGCTTTGGTTCGGCGGCGGGGACATCCTTGCCGTGGCCATCGGCACACGGCTTTCCGGCGCGATCCCGGCAGCTTTGCGGCGCGCGGGGGCAGTGGCCGGCGACGCTTGGTTGCAGGACGTGGCGGTGGAGCCTGACGCCGAGGACGCCGGTCTGCGCCGTGATGAGGCAGGCAAGATCCGGCGCCGGCCCCGCGCGGCCCCGACCGGCCCGCCGCCCTTGGCAGCCCTTGCCCTTGACGCCTGGTGCGCCGATCCGTCGATCGGGGCCGCGCCCCGGATCTTTGCGGCGGCGCCGGGCCCGCACCCGCTCGCGGCGCTCTGCGCGGGGGCGGGGTTTCTGCGCATCGATCCTGCCGGCGGCCCGATGCTGCGCCGTGATCAGCCCTTGCGCTTGACCCGGCCCTTGAACCGGGCTGTCGGCACATAGCCCAGCCCGCCACGCTGCGCCCTGCAAGCGCGCTGACCCAACACCTGGGGCACGCAACCGGCGGCCCTGCCCGGACCGGCTTCGGTCAGGGATCGCCCTAAACCCCGGTCAGCAAATCGCGCAAAAACAGGGGGTCTTCCACCAAAACCCGCGCCAGCGTGTGGCCGGTGCCGGGATGCTGGGTCAAGGCGATCCCGGGGATCGACGCCAGGTTTTCGGCGTGGAACCGGTCCAGACTGTGCGCGGGGTCGTAATGGATCGCGACCCGCCCAACCGCCACCGGGTTGTCGGCAAAATAGGGGGCGAGATCGAACAGGGCCGCCTCAGCCCCCGGACAGACCGCAAGCTTGCGCAAAGAGCCCAAGACACCCTCTCGGTTGCGGTCCGCGTGCCGCTCACTGTCGGGGTGCAGCCGGGTGCGGGGGGCAATCGCCACCACCGCCGCGGCGCGGGTCAGGTGCCCCAGGATCAGGGCGGCGTAGCCACCGGCCGAGACCCCAAGCATCGTGATCCGGCTGCAGCCCCGCTCTGCCGCGAAGCCGGTCAGAAAGGCGGCGGTGTCGACTAGCGTTTCGGTCCGTCCCTCCAGCCCGCGGTGATACCAAAGTCCGAAATTGTCGCGCAGATAAAGCCGGTAGACCGCCAACCGCCGCGTCGCCTTGGAAAAGCTGAACCGATCCACCCGGTAGCCCATGCGCCGGCCCGAGAGCAGCACCAAAAGATGGTCGCTGCCCGGATGGGCGACATAGGCAAGGCTTTCGCGCGCGGCGGACATAGCGGTCACCGAGAGTGGAGCGTTGGCTGGAGGGTTTTGTGGGGCATAGAGCGGGCCAGCGCAAAACTTTTCGTGCGCCCCGCGACCGATGCCCTGCCCCGCGCACCGGTGATGCAAGCCCATCCGACGGGGTGAAACCCACCGTTTTTACCCAGAAGACGGCCCGCGGGGCCGGTTTTGCTCGGCCGCGCTCCGCCGGTCGGGCGCCCCCAAGGGCACGGTCCTTGGGCTCAAGGGGCCTTCGCCACGCTGTGTAACCAGGCCTGGCGTTTAAAGCGCCCGTCCCCGGTCGCGCGCCGCCCGCGTCGCGTCGGCCAGCAACGCCGACAACGCACCGGTGTCGCGCAAGACGCCAAGCGCCGCCGCCGTTGTGCCGCCAGGGCTGGTCACCGCTTCGCGCAAGGCCGCGGGCGGTGTCTCTGACGCCGCTGCAAGCGCCCCAGCGCCCGCCACGGTCTGCAGCGCAAGCCGCGCGGCCAGCGGCGCCTCCAGCCCCAACGCCTCGCCCGCCGCGGCAAGCGCCTCGATGAAATGAAAGACATACGCAGGACCGGACCCTGAAATCGCCGTGACCGCGTCCATCAGCGCTTCGTCCTCGATCCACGCTGTCTGACCCGTTGCGGCCAAAAGCGCGTCGACCAGCGCCCGCAGCGCGTCGCTTACGCCCGCGTTCGCGCAACTCACGCTCATGCCTTGCCCGATGGCCGAGGGCGTGTTGGGCATCACCCGCACGATCGGTCGGGGGCCGACCGCCGCTTCCAACCGGTCGAGCGTGACGCCCGCGGCGACCGACATCACAGCCCCCGGGAACTCCCGGTAGGGCGCGGCGGCGTCTGCCAAGACCTGCGGCTTGACCGCAAGCACGATCAGGTCGAGATCTTTGGGTGCCTCCGCGGGCGTTGCGACAGCCCGCGCCCCCGCGGCCTCGGCCCGCGCGCGCAGCGCCGCCACGGGCTCAACGACCGTAAACGCACGTCCCTCCGGCGCCGCAAGCCACCCTTTGAGCATCGCAAAACCCATATTGCCGGCGCCGATCAGAACAACATGGGTCATGACGTGCCCCGCACATCCTGCAATTGCGTCGTCAGACTGCGCGACAACAGCGTCAAATCCGTGCCGCAAGCGATAAACTGAAAGCCGCGCCCCAACGCCTCGCGGATCCGGTCTGGCGATCCGGTCAAAGTGCCGACAGGGGTGCCTCGCGCCTGCGCCGTTTCCGCCGCGCTATAGATCGCATCCCAAACCTTAGGATCCTCCAAGGCGCCGATGACGCCAAGGCTTGCAGCGATATCGGCGGGGCCGAAAAAGACACCGTCAACGCCCGGTACGGCGGCGATATCCGCGACCCGCGCAAGCGCCGTCTCGGTCTCGATTTGGACAATGACGGCGATTTCATCCGCCACCTTGTCAAGGTAATCCTTGCGCCGGCCAAACCGGTTGGCGCTGTGCGTCATGGAGACACCGCGCACGCCCTCGGGCGGATACCGCGTGGCCGCGACCGCCGCCGCTGCCTCCTCTGCGCTGTTGACCATCGGAAAGATGAAACTGTCGAGCCCCGCATCAAGCAGCCGTTTGACCAGCACCGTGTCATTCCAAGGCGGCCGGACCAACGTCGCCGCGGGCCCTTGCGACAGCGCGTACATCTGGTGGCGCACATCGCTGACCTCGTTTGGCGTATGCTCCATATCGATCAGGCACCAGTCAAACCCGATATCGCGGCACAGATCGGCAACCGTGGGCGCGCCCAGGCTCAACCACATGCCAAGTTGCGGCTGACCCGATTTCAGCTTGGTCCGAAAGCTTTCGCGCATCCCTGCCCTCCCCTGCTGGCGTGCCCGACCGACCATCCCGCCCGCCCCCCGAATGTCAAGCCGGGCCAGGGCGCTTTCCGATCGGGAAAAGCTGTGGCATGGGATGGTCGGAATGCGACAGGGCAGGAGGATCCGATGACAAAACCCGAAATCCTGGTATCGGGCAGCTATCCCGATTGGGACATGGACGGCTTTCGCAAGGATTTCACCTGCCATATGTTGGAGGAAGGCGCGCCGCTTTCGACGCTTAGCGACGCTCTTCGGGCCCGCATCGCTGGGATGGCCTTCAAATCCCACGCAATGGATCCCGAGATGATGGACGCGCTGCCGGCGCTGAAAATCATCGCCAATTACGGCGTTGGCTATGACGCCATCGATGTCGCGGCCGCAGATGCCCGCGGCATCGCCGTCACCAACACGCCCGATGTCCTGTCCGACGAGGTTGCCGATCTGGCCGTTGGCATGCTGATCGCGCAGGCCCGCCGGATCGTGGAGGCCGAGGCTTGGGTGACCGAAGGGCTTTGGGCCAAGCAGGGCGCCTTTCCGCTGCAAGCCCGGGTGTGGGGGCGCAAGGCCGGCATTGTGGGGCTGGGCCGGATCGGGCGCGAGATCGCCAACCGCCTCGCCGCGTTTAAGATGGAGATCTCCTATTCCTCTCGCAGCGCTAAGGAGACGCCGGGGTGGCGCCACTACACCGATGTCGCCGCCATGGCCGGTGAGGTCGATTTTCTGATCGTGGCGCTTGCCGGCGGGCCCGAGACGCAGGGCATCGTCGACCGCGCCGCGATTGAGGCCTTAGGGCCCGAGGGGATGATCGTCAACATTTCGCGCGGCTCCACCATCGATGAGGGCGCAATGATCGAAGCGTTGCAAAGCGGCAAGCTTGGCAGCGCGGCGCTCGATGTTTTCGAGAACGAGCCAAATCTCGATCCCCGGTTTCTGAAGCTGAAAAACGTGCTTTTGCAACCGCACCAAGCCTCCGCGACCGTGGCCACGCGCGTGGCGATGGGCGCTCTGCCGCGCGCCACCCTGATGGCGTGGTTCAACGGCCAGCCGCTGCCGACGCCGGGCAACGGCCCGGGCCGCGCGTTCCCCGAGACGGCATAGGGCGCGTTTCGGCGACAGGGCGCAGAGATACCCTGCCCCAAAGCAAAACAACGCGTTGATAGTGTGCGTGTTTTCTGGCCGCACCGGGCGTTGATGCGCGAACCCTGAAGGTGCGCCACGATGGGTCGGATCGAGCCCACCGCGACCGGACCTGGCGGCCCAGCACCGCCGGCGACGACCTCCCGGTTCGGCGCCAGCGCCTGCGAGACCGCCCCGCGCGCCCGGGGTCGTCGCCCAGAGCGGGACTAAGCGGCCGGCGCAGCGCGCAGCGGTGGGCGCTGCGCGATCCACCGCCGCGCGCGGCACCCACCCGCGTAAGCGCCTGGGACGCAGGCGTTTTTCACCGGATATGCTCGCCAGCGGCGCGGCCAATCCCTCAACCCCGCGCGCTGCATGGCACGACGCCTGTGCGACCCGGCCGGGCGTGCGTGACAGTCCTGGACCTGGCGGCTTGGGGCTAAAATGCTTGCGCTCTGTCGCCAGCCACGGCCGCCAGGGCCATGGCTGGGCGCAGGCCGAGCCGGGCCGGCGCGAGCCGAGCCGCGCCAGAAGACCGTCCTGGCGGGTGCAGACCCAAACCCATTGCCGGGCGCGTCACGGTTGCGAGGCCGTGACCCGCGCCCGGCGCAAAGCGCTTTACGAGCCGAAGGCGCGCACTTCCGTGCGCTGACGGCCAAGCCCCTCAACCTCCGTCTCGACCACCTCGCCCGGCTGCAGCCAGCGCTGGGGATTTTGTCCCATACCCACGCCCTGCGGCGTGCCGGTGGCGATCAGATCACCGGTGCGTAACTGCATCAGAGACGACATGTAAGCGATGATTTCAGCCACGCCAAAGATCATATCGGCGGTTGTGTGTTTCTGCTGCACGGCGCCATCGACCGTCAGCTCCACCCCCAGCGCCTGCGGGTCGGGCACTTCGTCCGCCGTGACGAACCAGGGTCCGACGGGGCCAAACGTGGGCGCCGATTTGCCCTTAACCCACTGGCCAAGACGCTCTAACTGCCAGGTCCGTTCCGACACATCGTTGATGGTGCAATACCCCGCAACAACCGACAGCGCATCGGCCTCTGACACATGCGCGCAGTCTTGACCGATGATCACACCAAGCTCGACCTCCCAATCCAGCTTGTCGCTGCCTTTCGGGATCACAATCGGATCGAACGGACCGCTGAGACAGGACGTGGCTTTCGAGAACATCACAGGCTCTGTCGGCGCGGGCATGCCGGATTCCTTGGCATGCTCGGCGTAATTCAAGCCGATACAGTGAAAATTGGGCATATCCGCCAATGCAGACCCAATCCTCACATCCGGGGCGACCTCCGGCAGCGTCGCGGGATCGATCTCGCGCAGCGCCGCAAGCGCCAGATGTGAAACGCCCTGCTGCGCAAAATCCGCCGCCCGCCCCGACAAATCGCGGATCGTTCCGCCCGCACCAAGAAGCCCTGGCTTCTCTGCCCCTTTGGGCCCAAATCTCATCAGCTGCATCCTATCCTCCGCTAAGCCGACGCCCCGCTTTAGACCAGCCTGCGCGCGTGGCCAACAGCCGAGGCGGGCAA
>CALCPC010000660.1 GCA_937900975.1 uncultured Paracoccaceae bacterium | reverse complement strand
TCCAGCTGGCCGTTTTCCTGCTCAACCCGCAAAATCTCCAGCACATGCTCCAACGTCAGCGGCTCGAAATAGAGCCGGTCGGAGGTGTCGTAATCGGTCGAGACCGTTTCGGGGTTGCAGTTGATCATGATCGTCTCGAACCCCGCCTCGGTCAGCGCATAGCAGGCGTGACAGCAGCAGTAATCGAACTCAATCCCCTGGCCGATCCGGTTGGGTCCGCCGCCGAGAATCACGATCTTGCGTTTTCCGGTTGGGCGGGCCTCACATTCCACGAAACCGTCGGCGGGGGTCTCATAGGTTGAGTACATATAGGGCGTCTGCGCCTCGAACTCCGCCGCGCAGGTGTCGATGCGCTTGAAAACCGCGCTGACGCCCAGGTTTTCGCGCCCGCGGCGCACCTGCGCCTCGTCCCGGCCCGACAGCAAGGCAAGCCGCGCATCCGTGAAGCCAAGCGCCTTCAACCGCCGCAGCCCGGCCTCATCGCGGGGCAACCCGGCCTGGCGCACGTTTTCCTCGGCGGCCACAATCTCGCGGATGCGGGCGAGGAACCAGGGGTCGAAGCGGGTGATCTCATGGATCTCTTCATCCGAAAAGCCAAAGCGCATCGCCTCTGCAATAACCCGCAGTCGGTCGGGCGTCTGCTCGGCGAGCGCGCGGGTAACGGCCTTGTCGATGGCCTGTTGGGCCGTCGCGTCGCGGCCCTTGCGAAAGGGCATCGCGCCGCTGGTGTCGGTTTCAACGGCCTCGGCGGCGGGCAGGCCGTCGATCCGCAAGGGTTCAAACCCCGCAAGGCCCGTCTCCAGGCTCGCCAGCGCTTTTTGCAGGCTTTCGTGGATCGTGCGGCCGATGGCCATCGCCTCCCCCACCGATTTCATCGCCGTGGTCAGCGTCGGTTCGGCGCCTGGGAATTTCTCGAAGGCAAAGCGGGGGATCTTGGTCACGACATAGTCGATCGTGGGCTCGAAACTCGCGGGCGTGACGCCGGTGATGTCGTTGTCGAGCTCATCCAGCGTATAGCCCACCGCCAGCTTTGCCGCCACTTTGGCGATGGGAAAGCCCGTCGCCTTGGAGGCCAGCGCAGAGGAGCGGCTGACCCGCGGGTTCATCTCGATCACGACCATGCGCCCGTTCGCCGGGTTCACCGCCCATTGCACGTTGGAGCCGCCGGTCTCCACCCCGATTTCCCGCAAGACAGCGATGGAGGCGGAGCGCATCCGCTGGTATTCCTTGTCGGTCAGCGTCAGCGCGGGGGCAACCGTGATGCTGTCGCCTGTGTGCACGCCCATTGGATCGACGTTTTCGATGGCACAGACGATGATCGCGTTGTCGGCCTTGTCGCGGACGACCTCCATCTCGAACTCTTTCCAGCCGAGCAAGCTTTGATCGATCAGGATTTGGCTCACCGGGGAGGCATCGAGCCCGCCCTGGCAGATCCGCGCGTAATCCTCGCGGTTATAGGCCACCCCGCCACCGGTACCGCCCAGCGTAAAGGCCGGGCGAATGATCGCGGGCAGTCCGATCTCGGGCAGGGCGGCCATCGCCTCGGCGTGCGAATTTGCGATGGTGGCGCGCGGGTTCTCGATGCCAAGCCGGTCCATCGCCTCGCGGAACAGCTTCCGATCCTCGGCCATTTCGATGGCCGCCCGTTTGGCGCCGATCAGTTCCACGCCAAAACGGGCGAGCACCCCCATCTCATCAAGTTTCAGCGCCGTGTTAAGCCCGGTCTGCCCGCCCATGGTGGGCAAAAGGGCATCGGGGCGTTCTTTTTCGATGATCCGCGCGACCATCTCGGGCGTGATCGGTTCGATGTAAGTGGCGTCGGCCAGCGCTGGGTCGGTCATGATCGTGGCGGGGTTGGAATTGACCAGGATCACCCGGTACCCCTCTTCTTTCAACGCCTTACAGGCCTGCGCGCCCGAATAGTCGAACTCACACGCTTGCCCGATGATATTGGGTCCCGCGCCGATGATCATGATCGAGGCGATATCGGTCCGTTTCGGCATCTGGGGTCCCCGCAGGCGGCGCAAATTGGCGGAGGTTTAGGGGGTGCGGCGCGGGGGGGCAAGGGGGCATGTCCTGGCGCCGCCCGTCCTGCCAACGGTGCCGGGCCCGTCCCATCGCCGATGCCGCGCCCGTCCCGCCGACGGTGCCGGGCCGATGCCGCGCCCGTCCCATCGCGGATGCCGCGCCGATGCCGCGCCGGTGCCGGTGCACGACCCGGCCTCGGGGTCGGCGAGGGTCGCGGCCGACCGGCACCGCACCCGCCAGCTTGCAATCGCGGTCCGCCCCCCTGCCGCAAAGCGCCCGCCCGTTCCAGCATCGCCCCGCGCCCGACCGAATTGGCGCGGCGTCAGCAGCGGCGCGCGCATCAAAACCGGAAGAGACCGCCGCCAAGCCACCACAGCGCGTGGCCCGCAAAACGCCCCCGGGTCACCCGCAGCGGCTTGGCGCGCCGCCCGCTCCCCGAGCAAAGCGCGCGCAATCCGGCGCGCGCCTCAGCCCCGCCGCTGGCGCTTTGCGTGCCGCGACAAAAGCAGGCGGCGCTTTACCGGGCCGAGCCTTTCGACAAAAAGACGCCCGTCGAGATGCTCCAACTGGTGTTGCGCGCTCGCCGCCCAAAGCCCCGCAAAAACCCGCTCTACCACAGCGCCGCTTTCATCGAGAAAGCGCAATCCGATCTCGGCGGGCCGGGTCACGGGGGCGGTCAGCCCGGGCAGGTTCGGGCTGCCCTCGGGATGGGTTTCGGTCTTTTCGCTTTGCCAAACGAATTCGGGATTGGCGAGGCGGACGGGCGCCCGCGCGCCGGTGCTGCAATCGATCACGGCCAGCCGCAGGCCAACGCCGATCTGCGGCGCGGCAAGCCCGACCCCCGGCATCGCGTACATCGCCCGCAGCATCTCATCCCAAAGCGCCAGAACCTCCGCATCGACGCCCGCAACCGGATCGGCCGGCCGCCGCAATCGGGGGTCGGGCCAAATCAGAAACGGGCGCGGCGGCGGGCTGGTCATCGGCCGCGGCTAGCCGCGCGCCTTCTCGCGCTTAAGCTTTTTCATCCGAATAGTGATCATCGTGCGCCGCACCGCGCCGAGATAGTCGATAAACAAGCGGCCGTCCAAATGGTCCAACTCATGCTGCGCACAAATCGACCACTGCCCGGTGAGCGGCCGCTCCACCACCGCGCCGTCGCGGTCGAGAAAGCGCAGCGTCAGCGTCTCGAACCGCTCAACCTCGTCATAGACTTCTGGGATCGAAAGACATCCCTCTTCGGTTTTCACCCGCTCCGCGCCGGTGGCGACGATCTCGGGGTTGATGCAGATGACAGGCTCCTTGCCGGCGTCGCTTCGGTTGCAATCCATCACGAAAATGCGGCGCAACACACCCACTTGCGGTGCGGCAAGGCCGATACCTGGGGCGGCATACATGGTCTCTAGCATATCGTCGGCGACGCGCCGCACCTCATCGTCCACCGCCTCCACCGGGGGGCAGACTTTCTTGAGACGCGGGTCCGGGTGGATCAAGATGGGACGTATGGCCATGGCCGAGACATAGGGGACATGGCGGGCGGCGGCAATATACCACTCCCCCGGCCCGCTTTGGCCTTGGCCCCAGGCGGTGGCCGCACTAGGGTCCCCTGGCCAAGGAGGGCCCCGCGCCATGGACTTCGACTTCGACGCCGTCATCGACCGCCGCCGCACCAACTGCACCAAATGGGACATGATGGAGCGCTATTTCGGCGCCTCCTCGGAAAACGACCTGGCAATGTGGGTCGCGGACATGGATTTCCTGCCGCCCCCCGCCGTCAACGCGACGCTGCAAAAGATGATCGACCACGGGATCCACGGCTATTTCGGCGACGATACCGCCTATCGCAGCGCCAGCGTGAATTGGATGGACCAGCGCCACGATTGGCGGGTGGAGCCCGATGCGATCTCCACCGTCAATGGGCTGGTGCACGGGATCGGGCTTTGCCTTGATGCGTATACCGCGCCGGACGACGAAATCATCATCTTCACGCCGGTCTACCACGCCTTTTCCGCGCGGATCCAAGCCTGCGGGCGCAAAGTGGTGGAGGCCCCGCTGGTGCTGCGGGACGGGATGTTCCATCTCGATCTTGAGACGCTGGAAAGCCGTCTTTCGGGACGCGAGCGGATGCTGATCTTCTGCTCCCCCCACAACCCCGGCGGCCGGGTCTGGAGTGTGGCGGAATTTGCGTCCATCGCGCATTTCTGTGAACGCCACGATCTGATCCTCCTCTCCGACGAGGTGCATCACGACCTGGTTTTTGAGGGGTTTTCCCACACGCCGATGGTCAACGCGGCGCCCAAGCAGATCGACCGCATCGTGATGCTTTCGGCGGCGTCGAAAACCTTCAACCTCGCCGGCGGCGAAACCGGGCAGGTGATCATTCCAAACGCCGATCTGCGCCACAAATTCGAAGCCTCAAACAAGGCCTTCGGCTCCACCCCCAACCGGTTCGGGCCGATGATGTCGACCGCGGCGTATGCCCATGGTGCGCCCTGGCTCGACGCGCTTTTGCGCTATCTCGACGGCAACCGGGCCGCTGTCGAGGACGGGCTGAACGAAATTCCCGGGGTCAGCGTTATGCCGATGGGCGCCACCTATCTGTCGTGGATTGAGTTTTCCGGCACTGGCATGAACCAGGACGAGATCCGAGAGCGGGTGCAAAACCGGGCGGGCGTTGTCTGTAACTATGGCCCCACCTTCGGCACCGGGGGTGAAACCTGCCTGCGGTTGAACTTCGCCACGCCCCGATCCCGAGTGGCCGAGGCGGTAACCCGGATACAGGACGCTTTTTCCGACTTGCAGTAACCGTTCTTTGCCACCCCGCTGTTTACCCAACACCGCCAAGACCTTTCCCGCGGCAAGCGCCGCCTCAACCGCACGAGAGTGTCATGCCGAGCGATCCCGCACGGCCCGAAAAACCCCGCTGGATGCACCGCCACTCTGCGCCGCACATCACGACGCTGATCATGATGGCGGGGCTGGCGGCGCTGAATATGAATGTTTTCTTGCCGTCGCTGCCCAGCATGGCGGTGTTTTTCGAGGCCGACTACGCTGTCGTCTCCATCGCCGTTTCGGGATATCTGGCGATGACGGCGGCGCTGCAACTGTTTGTCGGGCCTTTGTCGGACCGGTTCGGGCGCAGACCGGTGATGCTTGGCAGTATCGGGATTTTTCTGGTTGCCACGCTTGGCTGTATTCTGGCCCAGGATGTGTGGACGTTTCTGGCCTTTCGGATGCTGCAGGCGGCGGTCGCGACGGGTATGGTGCTTAGCCGGGCGGTGGTGCGCGACCTTGTCGATCAGGACCGCGCGGCCTCGATGATCGGCTATGTCACGATGGGCATGGCGCTGATGCCGATGATCGGGCCGAGCATTGGCGGCTGGCTCGACACCTTCTTGGTCTGGCAGGCGAATTTTGTCTTCACCGCTGTGATGGGCGTCCTGGTCATGCTTCTTGTCTGGTTCGACATGGGCGAGACAAACCAAACCAATTCCGCCAGCATGACGGCGCAGTTCCGCCAGTATCCCGGCCTTGTCAGCTCCCACCGCTTTTGGGGCTACGCTGAGGTTGCGGCGTTCGCGTCAGGCGCTTTTTTCGCTTTTCTCGGCGGTGGCCCTTATGTCTCGGCCGAGGTCTTGGGGATCGGTCCGGCGCAAGTCGGCTTTTACTTCGCGCTGATCGCGGTGGGGTACATGCTGGGCAATCTTTTTTCCGGCCTTTATTCCGTCCGCGTGTGGCGCATCCGGACTATGATCATCGGATCGATCCTGTCTACATTGGGCATGACCGGTGGCTTGCTCCTGTTTCTTTTGGGCTATATCCACCCGATGTCGCTTTTCGGCGCGATCTTTTTCGTGGGCCTTGGCAACGGGCTTTCGATGCCGGCGTCGCTGGCCGGGATCGTGTCGGTTAGGCCCAGCCTTGCGGGCTCCGCCTCTGGGCTTGGCGGGGCGGTGATGATCGGGGGCGGCGCCGCGATCTCGGCCATCACCGGCGCGCTGCTCGGCCCCGGGGCGGGTCCCTACCCGCTCCTCCTCATGATGCTGGGCTCCTCCGTGCTTTCGGTCCTGGCCGCGCTTTATGTCCTCTATATCGCGCGCCTGCGCGCGGCCGAGGCGGCGGGCCCCGGGACCTGACGCACCCGCAGGCTAGGGCACTTTCCGTTCAAAGAGGGTCAAACACCATCAAAATCAGAGACATGCTGATTTTGAGACAGCGATTTCTACTCAACGGTGAACGGAAACTGCCCTAAGCCCGTCTCACACGCCCAAGGGACGCCGCGGCGGCAGACCCATCGCCCGCGCGGTGTGATACGCGTCGCCATCGACGGCCAGCCGCGCCACGGCCTCCGCCGCCGAAAGCCAAAGCGCCCGGTGCCCAGGCTCCACCGGCGGCCCGATCCGCAGCCCGGGCGTGGCCAAATAGATATGGCAGATTTTCTGGGCGTGGATCCCATATTCCGGCATCCAGGTGAACCGCTGGAACACGCCCAGCTTGGCGACGACCCGGATGCGGCTGCCCGTCTCTTCCCACACCTCCCGCGCCAGCGCGGCCTGCGGCGTCTCGCCCGGATCGATCCCGCCGCCGGGCAATTGGATTTCGACTGCTGTGTCCTGTTGTTCTGTCACCAAAACCGCGCCGCCGCGTCGGATGACAGCATAGGCGCCAGGACGGCGGATATAGGCGATGCCAGGGCGCGGGGACGGGCCGAAACGTCTCATGCACATCCCTGTGCGCCAGCCCGGCCCAAACGGCAAGCCCCGCCGATTGGGTCGGCGGGGTTTTCAAACCGGGGCCGGACGCCTAAGTGACGCGCTCGTGCTCGCAGAAAAGGAGGCGTGCCGCATGTCCCAACCCGCGCCGATATCCCATGCCTGGGACGATACCGTCCTGCCGTTTCAACTCGACCGCGCTGACATCCGGGGCCGGGTCGCCCGCCTTGACGCGACGCTGGAGCGGATCCTCGACCAACACGCGTATCCAGAGCCTGTGGCGGCGCTGGTCGCAGAGGCCGTGCTGCTGACCGCGCTGATCGGCCAGACCATCGATCTGCGCTGGAAACTGTCGCTGCAAATTCGCGGCGACGGACCCGTTCGGTTGGTCGCCACCGACTATTTCGGCCCCGATCAGGCCGGCGCCCCCGCACGGTTGCGCGCCTATGCCAGCTTTGATGCCGACGCGCTGGCCGCCGTTGCGGGCCCGGCTTTTGCGTTGCTGGGCAAAGGCATGTTCGCAATTCTCATCGACCAGGGCCCGGGAACCACGCCCTATCAGGGCATCACCCCGCTCTCGGGCACGTCGCTCGCCGCCTGTGCGGAGACGTATTTCGCCCAGTCCGAGCAATTGGCAACCCGCTTCGCGCTGGCCATGGGCGAAGCGCGAGAGCCTGGCGACGCGCCGCGTTGGCGCTCGGGCGGGATCATGGTTCAGCACATGCCCAAAGCCTCCCCCTTCGCAGAGGGGGAAGCGACGGGTGAGGACGGGCTGCTGGCCCCCGACGATATCCTGGCCGGTGACGATCAAGAGAACTGGACCCGGGCGACCACGCTGCTGGACACCGTTGAGGCGACGGAGCTGATCGGGCCGCATGTGTCGCCCGACAAACTGCTGACGCGGCTTTTTCACGAGGAAGCCCCCCGCATCTACCCCGCGCAGCCGGTGGAATTCGGCTGCACCTGCGGGCCCGACAAAGTCGTGCAATCGCTTTCGATCTATTCAGCCAAGGATATCGCCCAGATGACCGACGCCGACGGCAACGTGACGGCGGATTGCCAGTTTTGCGGCGCGCATTATGCCTTTCGCCCCGAAATGCTGGGTTTTGAGGCAACCAAGGCGGCCGTCGAGGTCAAGCGCTAGGCCGACCTTTTGGCCCAGCGGCGCGGTCTTTGGCAAAACCGCCGCCCCGTCCAGGGTTTAGCCCGGCTGACCACGCAAGGGCGGAACGGCGCACAGCGCCCCGCCCCGCTGCGCGGTTTTAGATCAGCAAGCCCAGCCCTGCGCCCATTCCCGCGGGCGTTGCACCCGAGAGCGCCGCGCGACGCTTGCAAGACGCCCAAGATGGCCCATTTTTGGGGGATGGACCAAAGGATCTACAATCTTGGGGCGCTTGCCCGGGTCGCGCCGGCGGTTGCGCCGCCTTCCTCTGATTTCGACCTGGTGCCAGGGGCCAGACCGCGGGACGAGCGACCGCTTCGGGATGCTGCGGTGCTGATCGGTTTTGCCGAGCGCCAAGGCGCGCTTTCAGTCATCCTGACCCGGCGCGCAGCGACGCTGCGCCATCATCCGGGGCAAATCGCTTTTCCCGGTGGCAAGGTCGACCCCGAGGATAGCGACGCCGAGGCCGCAGCGCTGCGTGAGGCGGAGGAGGAGATTGGCCTGGCGCCCGCGCTGGTTCGCCCCTTCGGCACGTTGCCCCCGCACCAAACCGTCACCGGATTTTCCATCGTGCCGATCCTGGCCGAGGTTGACCCAAGCTTCCGGCCTGTGCCCGCAGCAGCGGAGGTCGACGAGGTCTTCGCCGTTCCGCTCGCGCATTTGATGGACCCGGCCAACCTTCAAATCCACCACCGGCTTTGGATGGGGCAAGAGCGGCGCTATTACGCCATCCCCTATGGCCCCTACTATATCTGGGGCGCGACGGCCCGCATCCTGAAAGGGCTCGCCGACCGGATCCAGCATCTGCAATGACGCGGGTGTCCGCGCCGTGGTTGACGGCGCCCGAGACAGAGTCTGTGCTGCGCGCCCTCGCCACCGATGCCGCCCCTGTCTATTTTGTCGGGGGCTGCGTTCGGAATGCGTTGCTTGGGCGTGCGGCCACAGATCTCGACCTCTCCACCGCGCTTCGGCCCGACGCGATCATGGCGCGGGCCCGGGCCGCGGGGCTCAAGGCGCTGCCAACCGGGCTTGACCACGGCACGGTGACGGTCATTGCCGGCGACAGCGCGTTTGAGGTGACGACGTTTCGCCGCGACGTCGCCACCGATGGGCGCCGCGCTGTCGTGGCCTTCGCCGAGACGGTGGAGGAGGATGCCGCGCGGCGCGACTTCACGATCAACGCGCTTTACGCCACACGGACGGGGCAGGTCCTGGATCCGGTTGACGGTCTTCCCGATCTTGCCGCGCGCCGCCTGCGGTTTATTGGCGATCCCGCGACGCGCTTGGCGGAGGATCACCTCCGCAGCCTGCGCATTTTTCGTTTTTACGCGCAACTCGGCCCGGCCGCCGCGGACCTGGATCCCATGGCGCTGGCCGCAGTCCAGGCCGCGCAAGACGGGCTCGCGCGCCTTAGTCGAGAGCGTGTGTCGGGCGAGATGGCAAAGCTGTTGGCCACGCCGAACCCCGGTCCCGCGCTTACCGCCATGGCAGAAACCGGCGTTTTGGCCCGTGTGCTTCCTGGTGCCGAGATTGCGCTGATCCCAGCGCTTGTCGCGGCCGAAACGGCGGCGGCGGTGAAACCCGACTGGGTCCGGCGCCTCGTGGCCCTTGGCGGCGGCGACCGCACCGACGACCTGCGCCTGTCCCGCAAGACCGCCGCGCGGGCCGCAACCCTCCGCCAAGCGGTGGCCGGTAACACGGCCCCCGCCGAGATGGCCTATCGGCAGGGCACAGCCGCCGCCCGGGCCCTGGCGCTTTTGCAAGCCGCCGCAAAAGGCACGCTGCCACCGTCCGATTGGGCCGACACGTTCGCACCCGCCGCCGCCGCCGTCTTTCCGCTGACCGGCGCCGATCTTCTGGACCGCTACGCGCCGGGGCCCGACCTGGGCGCCGCGCTCAACCGCTTGGAAACCGCCTGGATTGCCTCCGGTTTCACGCTGAACCGCGCCATGCTTTTGGCGCGCGACACCGCCCCGTCAGATTAAATTTCATACGACTTGTCCGAATCGGCGCAGCCCAGTAAAAGAACAATTCATGAACAAACGGGGGAAATTCAATGTCCATCGAAACGCTAAAATCCGTTGCCGCCACGCTGGTGGAGTATTGCAAAACGCAGCAGGAGGATAAGGGCTTGGCACAACTCTACGCCCCCGATGCCGTCTCGGCCGAGGCGGTGGCCATGGGCGACACCCCGCGGGAGGTTGCCGGCATGGAGGCGCTGCGCGGCAAGCACGCCTGGTGGGAGGAGAATTTTGAGGTTCACGGCGGCGGCGTCGAAGGCCCGTTCTTTCACGGCGAGGATCGCTTTGCCGTCATCTTCGATGTCGACGCGACCAACAAAGCCAGCGGAGAGCGCTCTCAAATGCGCGAAGTGGCGATCTACACGCTGAACGCAGACGGCAAAATCGCGCGAGAGGAGTTTTTCTACGGTTTCTGACGCAGCGGCCGAAAGGACACGCCGCGCGGCGCTTTCGAAAAGCGGGGCGACCAGCGCTGTGTGAGCATGTGCTGCGCAGACCGCGCCATCGGATGCCGGACAGCACGGCTTGGTTCAACGCCCTGGCGCCAGCTGCCCTAGGTCGGCCAGGGCGCGGCCCGCCGGTGCGGGGGCGCCTCGTGCTGGGTCAAGGGATCTGAGCGCTGTCTTCGAGAACGGTTTGCGAACCGGCCCCGGTCCGCTGCCGCACACGCCACCGAAACCCGGGATCGGGCCTTAGTCCGACTGTGTATTCATGCCCGATTTCCGCATCCGATCAGCGCGCGGCAGCGACGATATTGCGGCTGTTCGCGATCTTCTGAACGCCCGCGCCGTCCCCGATGGGATTGTCCTGATCGCCCGGGGGATCAACGGCGCGCCGCTTGGATGCCTTGTTCTGCACCGTCAGGACGCGGAGGCCGCACAGCTTGCGGCCTTCGCGCTGGCGCCAGAGGGTCGGGGGCTTGGCATCGCTTCTGGCTTGATCGCCGCGGCGGCGGATCGTGCGCGGCAGTTGGGCTGCCACGCGCTGCTGTCAGCCGCAGCGCCGTCGCCGTTTTGCACCCGTCTCGGCTTTCGCGCGACCGAAGACGGGACCGCCCGGCTTAGCCTTCGTCCCGATCTTTGCTCACGATCTGCTCACGCAGCCAAATATAGATAAACGGCCCCAGGATCAGCGCCGCGATGCAAAGGTGAAACGCGACCAGCCAGCGAAAGTCGAGAAAGGCGATAAAGTCGAACAGCATGATGGGGCTCCTTTGAGGGAAGCAAATAGCATCGCGCCCGCAGGCGACCACAACGCTCAGACCCGCTCAGCCAGGATTTTCCTGCAATTTTCGACATCTCGGTCCATCTGTCGCACCAAAGCCTCGACACCCTCATACGCGACCTCGTCACGAAGATGCGCAACCAGGGCGACCGACACCGCGGCGCCGTAGAGCTCGCCGGAAAAATCCAGCACGAATGTCTCAAGATTTGGCCGGTTTTCTCCAAACATCGGCCGTACACCGAGCGACGCAGCGCCCAGATATGCCCCCCGGTGCGGCCCGTCGAGCACGTCGAATTTGACCGCATAGACGCCGAACCTTGGCAGGTGCAGCCCGTCGAGCGCCAGGTTGGCCGTGGGATAGCCAAGGTCGCGACCGCGCTTCTCGCCATGTTCGACGCGCCCCTCGATCCGGTGCCAATGTCCCAGCATTTCGGCTGCGATCTCGGGCTTTCCGGCGCTCAGCGCCGCGCGGATCGCGGTCGAGGACACGGGACCCGCCTCAAACGCCACAAGGTCAGCCACCGTCACACCGATCCCGGCCGCGGCCCCAAGCGCCGCCAGCCGGTCGGCCGTGCCGGCGCGGTTTTTGCCAAACCGGAAATCCGCGCCCACAACGACGTGTTGAAGGCCCAGATCGCGCACCAGAACGTCGCTGACAAACGCCTCGGCCGAGCGTTCGGACAACGCCGCGTCAAAGGTTAGTTCATAAAGCTGGTCGACACCCAACCGCGCCAGCCGGTGGGCCCGCGCGGTGGCGGTCATCAGCCGAAAGGGCGGGGCGTTGGGGGCGAAAAAGCGTCTTGGATGGGGCTCGAACGTCACGACACCCAACGGCGCGCCGGTGGCCGCCGCCACGCGCCGAGCCGCGTCGATGACGGCCTGATGGCCGCGATGAACGCCATCGAAATTGCCCATGGCGGCAGCGGCGCCGCGATGCGGCGGGCCAATCGGGGTGTGACCGGTGTGGCGATCCATGCGGGCCCATGTCTCAGACCCGTCTGGGCCGTGTGTCAGTCGATGGCGCGGGAGGGCGCGAGAACCTGCGCCTGTCCGTCCAGCACCACCCTATCGCCCACGCGGCAGGCGCAATCAAGGGTCACCCGACGCCGCGCTCGGTCAATCGCCACGACTGTCACCTCTGCCACAACGCGGTCGCCGGGACGCACCGGCGCGCGAAAGCGCAGGCTTTGCGACACGTACACCGTGCCGTGTCCTGGCAACTGCTCTCCGATCACCGCTGAGATTAGCGCCGCCGTCAGCATCCCATGCGCGATCCGCCCGCCAAAGGGCGTTTGCGCCGCATAGCGTTCACAAAGATGCACGGGGTTGCGGTCGGTGGACAGGGTGGCGAACGCCTCGATATCGGCGCTGTGCACGACCTTGGCCACGCTGCGGGTCAGGCCCAGTGTCAAATCCTCCAGCCAGATCGTCCCCGGCGTCGCGGCATCCCTCACCGTATCGAGCATCGCTGTTTCTCCGCAATATTCTTCTTCCAAGGATGTAGGCGCTGCAATAATCTTA
>CALCPC010000659.1 GCA_937900975.1 uncultured Paracoccaceae bacterium | reverse complement strand
TATCACGGCGTCAACATCGGCGGCGTCAGCCTGTCGGGCATGGTCAAGAACCGCGAGACCTTCCCGCTGGTGATGCCCAATGTCGTGATGATGCGGCACACCTGGACGGGCGACGACCTGTTCTGCACCGGCCAGCCCGAAAACGGCGCCGAGCTTGCCGAGGATCTGCAGCGGTTCTGCGACATGTATGGCGGCGGCCAGATCGCCGCGGTGATCGTAGAGCCTGTGGCAGGCTCCACCGGCGTGTTGGTCCCGCCCAAAGGGTATCTGGAGCGGCTGCGAGAGATCTGCGACGCCCATGGCATCCTGCTGATCTTCGACGAGGTCATCACGGGATTTGGGCGCATGGGTGAGAATTTCGGCGCCCAAACCTTTGACGTCACACCCGATATCATGACCATGGCAAAGGCGCTGACCAACGGCTCCATCCCCATGGGCGCGGTGGCCGTGAAGGACGAAATCTACGACACCGTCGTCGACGCCAACCCGGGCGCCATCGAGTTTTTCCACGGCTACACCTATTCGGGCCACCCCGCCGCCACGGCTGCCGGCATCGCGATGATGGAGATTATCGCGGAGGAGGGGCTGTTTGAACGGTCCAAGGCGCTGACCCCGCATTTCAACGCCGCGGTGATGAGCCTTCGCGACCATCCGCTGGTCAAAGACATCCGCACCATCGGCCTGATCGCGGGGGTTGAGGTGCACGCCCACCCCGCCGTCGGCAAGCGCGGTGCAGCGATGCAGGCGGATATGTTCTGGAACGGCGCCCATGTAAAATTCACCGGCGATGTCGGCATCCTGGCGCCGCAGTTCATTGCGACCGAGGACGATATCGACGAGATGATCGCCGTTTTCCGCAAAACGCTGGACCAACACGACCAAGCCGCCAACATCCATTAGGGCGGGCAGCAGGGGCCGGTTTCGATCCAGCCCCCGCCGCGCCCTTGCGCGGCGCCGAAAGCCCTGTGCGCGGGCAGAGCGACTTACAGCAGCACGCGCCGTAAGCCGCTTTGGGAGGGCAGAAAAACCCGCAGCCGGGTCCACAGCGCCGCCGGCCGGCGGGGTGCGGGGTGCGGGGTTTGATCTGCGGTTGTCTCGCCGGGCCCGTCACGCCCGTTGACGCAGGCCAAGACCCAGGCCCGCCACGTCCATTCGCCGTCGCCACCCCAACAAGCCGAGGCCAAACCCCGGCCCACAAAACGGTTGCACCCGCCCCGCGTCGATGCGAAACGAATGCCATGCGGGTGTAGCTCAGTGGTAGAGCGTTTGCTTCCCAAGCAAAATGTCGTGAGTTCGATCCTCATCACCCGCTCCACCACTTTTCGAACATGTTTCCGCTGCATTGACGCGCCAGTTGTCCCTCAAACGGGTCCGTGTGTCGTATCCCTCTGTTTTTGTGTGCTCCTTTCGCCAAAAGGACCCCCCTGCCATGAAGGACATTTTCGTGACCGAAGCCGGACCAGACCAACCGGTGCCCGCGCTCAACCATGCTGTGGAGATCTTGAAGGCTCTGGGACACACCGGCCGGCTTGCCATTATGTGTGAGCTGGCCGACGGCGAGAAATCGGTGAACATGCTGGAGACAAGCCTTGGGATCCGCCAGGCTTCCGTGTCACAACAGCTGGCACGGTTGCGCCAAGAAGGGTTGGTCAAGCACCGGAGGCAGGGCAAGTCGATCTACTACAGCGTCGCCAGCGAGCGCGTGCGCGGCATCGTCGAGACGGTCCGCACGGAATTCACGGCGGACAGCTAGGCCACGGCGCGCGCGCCCCAAACCGGGAAACGCCGCCGCAACGCGTGCGCTAACCGGTCTATTTTCGGCGCATTTTGTCCCCCAAAGCGACCCGGCGAAACCCTGACCCAAGGTCCTGGCGCATCGCCCAAAACGCGCAACGCACCAGACAGACCCGAACGCTCAACCGCCCGCATGGCTGAGAGTATTTCGTGATATACCTCAGACGTTAAGCCCCGCAAAAAGCGCTGAACTCTTTGATTTCAGGCAGAAATCTGGGGCTCAGATTATCCGCGAAACGTATCAAGCACGAAAACGCACGCCGGTCCAATCCCACCCGGCGCTTGCAGCGCTGTCGGAAAACGCTCACCTTGGCGGAAAAGCCGACGGAGGGGGTGCGTATGGGATTGGGGATCTATTCTGGGCTAGACCGGTGCGCGGCCAATTATGCCCCTCTGACCCCGATCAGTTTCCTTGCGCGTGCGGCCGACGTCTTTCCAGACCACTCCGCCATCGTCGACGCCGCAACCGGTCAAACCTGGCGCGAAACTGCGGACCGCTGCCGAAACCTTGCCGCAGCGCTCTGCCAGCTTGGCGCGGCCGAGGGACGGACGGTGTCGATCCTCGCGCCCAACGTGCCGGCGATGATGGAGGCGCATTTCGCCGTCCCAATGACCGGGGCCGTGTTGAACACGATCAACACCCGTCTCGACGCCCGCGCCGTGGCCTATATCCTCGACCATGGCGAAAGCACGATCTTGCTGGTCGACCCCGAATGCGCCCCGCTCGCGTCGGAGGCGCTAAGCCTTGCCCAAGCGAGCCCCGTCATCATCGATCTGCCCGATGCTGAGTTTCCAGGCGTCGCCATCGGCACGGCGGACTGGGACACCCTGGCCAAGACCGAAGCCGTCTTCACGCCCATCGTGCCAGCGGACGAGTTTGCGCCCATTGCGCTCAGCTACACCTCCGGCACGACCGGCGCGCCAAAAGGCGTCGTCACCCACCATCGCGGCGCCTATCTGAATGCGGTGTCAAACGTTCTGGCCTGGGACCTTGGGCACCACCCGCGCTATCTTTGGACATTGCCGATGTTCCATTGCAACGGCTGGTGCTTTCCCTGGACGCTCGCGGCGGTCGGCGGCACAGCAATCTGCCTGCGCAGAGTGCGCGAGGATGCAATTTTCAAAGCGCTCCGCGAAGACGCCGTAACCCATTTCTGCGCGGCGCCGATTGTGCTGTCGATGCTGGCCAATGCGCACGAGACGCTGCGCACAGGGCTGACCGGCACGGTGCGGGTGATGCCGGCCGCGGCCACCCCGCCCGCGGCCCTGCATCCACGGATGGAGGCCATGGTCGTTGACATCACCCTCGTCTACGTACTGACAGAAACCTTCGGCCCCTCGGTCGTCGCCGCGCCGCAACCGGGCTGGGGCGATCTTACCCCGGCCGCGCGGGCCAGTGTGATGGCGCGCCAAGGCGTGCGTTACCCGCTGCAAGAGGGGGTGATGATTGCCGATCCCACGACCAAAACCCCCGTGCCCGCCGACGGCGCCACAATCGGGGAGATCTTCATGCGCGGCAATATTGTGATGATGGGGTATCTAAAAGACCGAGACGCCACCGAAACGGCGCTCGACGGGGGCTGGTTCGCAACCGGCGATCTTGGCGTCATGCACCCCGATGGCTATCTTCAGATCCGCGACCGGTCCAAGGACATCATCATTTCGGGCGGGGAGAATATCTCGTCGATCGAAATCGAGGATGTGCTCTACACCCATCCCGACGTGGTCACCGCGGCGGTCGTCGCCCGCCCCGATCCCCGCTGGGGCGAAAGCCCCTGCGCCTTTGTCGAACTGCGCGCGGATGCGCGCGCCGACGCCGCGGCGTTGATCGCGCATTGCCGGGCCAACATGGCCCATTTCAAAATTCCCCGCCATATCGTCTTTGGCCCGATCCCCAAAACCTCGACTGGAAAAATCCAGAAATTCGCCCTCCGCGCCCGCGCAGCCACCGAAGGATGAGCGTGGCATCACCCAAAAAACCGCACCCCGAAACCGGCGGCACCCCGGCCCGAGCGGGGGCCGAGTGGGTGGGCCGGCGACCAC
>CALCPC010000658.1 GCA_937900975.1 uncultured Paracoccaceae bacterium | reverse complement strand
TTGAACGCGTTTTCTGATGATGACTGACTCATTTTGAACGGAAAATGCTCTAACCGGCGCTTTGATTGCGTCATCGCAATGCGGTTTTCGAACAGCGCGGCGCACGGGCCTTTGACGGCGTGGCCCTTGCAGCCCCGGCAACCCATGGGATGCCGGGGCGATGGCCCGCGTCGGCACGGGGCTTTATAACGCCGGAGAGGTCGCGAGAGCGTGAAAAGCGGCGAAAGGGAACACGGCAAATCGCGGTGTCACGTCATTTCAGCATGGGTTTGCGCATGTGCGTCGTTATGATGAGACGACGTCGACGCGTACGCTTTGGGGCTGCAGTACAACAGGCCCGAACGCCGCCAGAAACGGGACTTCCGCCGCATCCGCACCGACTCCGACCCGTGCGATTTGGTTGGCGGCGGCCATGCCGGTGGCATCGACCAGATGCCAGGCGCCGTCCAGAAAGACTTCGGCAACGGCGTGAAAATCCTGCGGTTCCACGAACGGGGCATAAACGCTGACGAACCGCGCGGGGATGGCCGAGGCCCTTGCCAGCGTCACAAGAACATGCGCGAAGTCGCGACAGACACCGCGGCGCTGGGCAAAGGTATCGATGGCCGTCGTCCCCGCATTGCTTGCGCCCGGGGCGTAGGCGTAGCGCTCGAAGATCCAGTCGCGCATGGCCGCAATCCGCGCGCCCCCCACCGTCCCCCCGAACTCGGCCGCGACGAAGTTTTGCAACTGATCGGATTGGCAATAGCGGGACGGCATGAGGTGACGGATGGCCGCGGCTGGCAGCCGGTGGGGCGGGGTCGCCGGCAACGCGGCGATGTCGAGCGCGGGGCGGCGGACCTCCACCCGCGCCTGATAGGTGCAAACCAGATCGCGCTCGGCCCGGATCAGACGCCGCTTGCCGAACCCGTCTTCCCCCGGAATCTCGGCCATCTGCAGCGTATCGCTAAGATCCATCACGTCTGACCGGAGCGTTTGGTCAGCGAGATCTGGCAGTTCGATCTGCAAGATAAGATCGGTCGCGGCCGTGATCTCGTAGTTAAGCTCAATAGCGATGTCGAGGATCATGGCTTACCCTTTCTGGTGCCGTTGGTCGGGCCGGGGCACTTGTCAGCGGCCCGCCGGCCCCTGGGCGGCCATAGCTGGCCCGTCTGTCCGGTTGGGTGCTGGGAAAAGACGGCATGGGTCAGGCGGTTCGCTTGCCGAGACCGGTCCGCCCCGACAACCCATCCAGCCCTCGTCCCAGGAAAACACAGCTATAGAGCACGACCATCGCGCAGGCGACGACGCCCAGCATACGCTCATACATCCCGTCTATGCTGGTTGGCAGGAAGAAAAAAACAGGCGCGCTAATCCCCCAGACGAGGGCGAGGCCCAGCAGCGTTCTTGCCATCGTCGGATGCTCTGCCGTCAGGCTGCGGACCATGGAGAGCGGTGCCACCAGGAAAAAGACGCCGAGCCCGTAGACAAGATAGATGTGGATCACGACACCCTCATCGTCGCCGTCACCATATTCGTTCCGCGCGCCTATAACGACGACAAGCACCGCAAGGATGGCGAGCGAAAGGGTGCCGATGGACCAGAACACCCCGCCGAGATGGACATGCGACGCGGCAAGCGCAATCGCGAGGAGGCTGACGGCAAAACCATAAAGCGTGACGTCCATGATAATCTCTGACGGGCCGGCCGCGAGATCGCTGATCGTGTCGGCAAAGATGTCATGGTTGGGAACATAGAACGGCGCGATCACCGTCCCCGCGACAAGGGTCACACACCCAAGAAGCCCGAGCGCACCCAGGAAAATGAGCAGATAAGGCCGCTCGGATCGGTCAAGTTGGGCTGCGGGTCGATCGCGCATCGTGTTCTTTCGTGTTATAACCAACATCCCAACGCACAGGCGCGCCGTTCGTTCCAAGGCCGGGCGCGCTAGCCGGTGCCCTCGCTTGATTGACCCGCCCCGAAGCCGCCGTCATCGCCAAGGGGCAGTGAGATCTGGGCGATCCCGGCCTCGCGCAGGGCCCTGCCGCCCCGCAATGTGAGGTCGGTGACGAAGGTGAACTGGTCGCGCATGTCGAATGGATAGGCTTTCAGTGTAAAAGTCGTCGCCAGGGCTGTGTTGCGGCAGACGACGATCACCGGTTTGTCGTAATGGGCGTATAGGCTGGTCAGGGCCACGTCTTGCAGAAGCTGGCGCACACCCTCCGCCGGGGGGCCGGGCGCGACCCGGAACACCGCCGTGCACATCAGCGTCTCGGCACTGTCGTTGGCATTGGCGACCGGCTCGGACCAGATCGTGGAATGCGGGATGGTGACGGTGTCGTCTTCGGGCGTTCTGAGACGAAGCGACCGGGTCCCGACCTCCACGACCTCGCCATAGTGCTTCCCGATGCGCACCCAGTCGCCAGGGCGGTAGGGCCGCTCGAACACCGCGACGATGCCGGCGGCGGCACTGGTCGCCCAGTCCTTGACCGCAAAGCCAAGCGCCACGCCGATGGTGCCGAGGACCAGAACGAAGTTGCGCAGGGTGACGTTGAAGAGGAGCGGGATGATCCAGACCGCGGCAAGGGTGAAAAGCACCAGCCGCAAGACCGGGACAGCGTTCAGCACCAGCAGCCGCAGCCGACCCGGCATGTGCGGGGCAACCCGCGGGGCCGCAAGGCCCGCCACCACCAGGCTTGCATAGACCGCGACCACGATGACGGCGATTTGAAGCACCGTCCAGGTCGTGATCTCATTGAAAAGATTGGTCAATTGCTCTGTATCGGGGTTCATGGCTGACCTTGTCAGAGGGCGTCGACGGGGAAACTTGCATCCGCAAGAATGCGCCGGATTTCGGGGTAGCCTGTGCGGCTGCAACGCCAGCGGCCCTCACGCTGCTCCACCAGATCGGCGCGCTCAAGCGCTGCCAGAAGGCCGACGGGCGTCGGCTGGTCAAGCGCGCGGTCGACGCTGCCGACCTCAAGCCCGTCATGCAGAAGGAGGGCGTGCAAGACAAGCATCGACGCCTTGCCATACTGTTCCGGCAGGTGCAGCGCCGGCGGATGGTCTAGCCAGATCGCGCCATCCTCGGTGTCCCCCCGGGTGACCGCGCTTTCAATCAGCGCCATGCCGGCCCATGGGCAGCCGTAGGCCCGCGCCGCAAGCAAAGCGAGGTATGGATCTTTGAGGCGCCCCTTGCGGTCCAACGCCAGCACGTCATCCCCCGACACTGCGGATCTGAGCGTTCTTTCCGGTCCGTGCGTCTCGATCAAGTGCTTGAACGCGCGACTGGGGAACGCCGGCAGCGTCTTGATGTCGACGGGCAGAAGGTTGATGTCGCTGGCGTGGCAAAGCTAGCGCCACGTCCAGCCGTTCACTGCGATCAGCAGACGGCCATCGAGGCGCGCCAGATCGCCAACCCCGCGGCGAAGGTTGCGCTGCCCGGCTGTCGAACGGTCAACCAGGTGGGGCAGCCCGGTCAACAGCCGTGGCTCACCGGCGGTCAGCGCATCGATCCCGTCCACTGTCATGACGCCGCGCCGCTCGGCCCAGTCCCGGATCAGACGGTCGGGAACGCTGGGCATCGTGACGACGACCCGGATGTCGGGGCGCTTGTTCGCAGGGCGCGTCAGCCAGTCGAGATAGGTCTGATCCAGAAGCCGGTGCAGCGTTTCGCACAGTTCGCGGGACGCTTCGTCGGAAAAGAACCGCGTTTCAAGCTGCCGCCGCTTTTCCGGCGCAAGGGCCGCCGTGCCCGCCCCGCGTCGGGTCCACAGGTTGCTTGCGATCCGGCGGTAGATGTCGCGCGCGGTGCTGGAGGCCGGCCCCGTGGGCCAGCTGTAGGATCCGACCGTGATCAGTCTGTCGGGAAGGTCACTGTCCATGGTCCGATCACCCGGGATCCGTGCCGCGATGGCCACTGTGAACGCGTGGCGTCAAAGGATTATCGCGACCAGCGCTGACACGGCGGCACCGAGCGCGACAAACAACCCAAGACCCCAGACGGCGAACAGCCCGTCCCGCGTCACCAGGGCCGCCCCAAACGTCGCAATCACCACGCCAAGAAGGGATGAGGTCACGGGTATGATCTCAAGCAGCGGCATCATCAGACCCAGCACCATGCAAAGCCCGTAATAGATCCCGGAAAAGGGCCAACGGGTCAGCGCCACAAGCCGGTTGGCCGACGCCGTGCGGTCCAGAAACAGCACCGGCCGTGAGAGCCACGCGGCGGCGCTGTTCAGTCGTGCGCGTGAGATCCGACGCCGCAATATAAATTGTGGCAGCCACAACGTCCGCCGCCCCAGAATGAATTGAATGCACACCAGCGCAATGATCAGCCCGGCCAGGGTCGTGAAACCCGGCACGGCGCTCAAAGGCGTGACGACCAGAAGCGCCACGATCAAAAGCCCCGAGGCAAACGACCCGCGCCCCAACCGGTCGCGCACTTCGCGCACCTCCACGGTCGGGCCGGTCCCCGCGCCGCGCACCTGGTGC
>CALCPC010000657.1 GCA_937900975.1 uncultured Paracoccaceae bacterium | reverse complement strand
GCTGTCTGAATGCGGCGCGATATTCAGGGCTTTAGGGGGCTCCGAGGCTGCGGGTTCCGTCCCGGTGCGAAAGATCGCCACGCGCGCCATCCCCGGTCTCGACCAGGCGATGCGGGGTGGGAGAGCCCGGAGCGATGCGCCGAAGACAGCCCGCCCGAGCCCGCGCAAACCACGTGCGGCGCGCCCTGCCGCCCCAGGTCCGCGCGCAAGCGGTATGGCCCCTCGCCCTAAAACTCCGGCCCTAAATCCCAGGTCCCAGGTCCCAGGTCCCCGGCCCTTAACCTCTGGCCCAACCCAACTCACCGCCTACCGTTCATCGGCGCGCATCCGGCGCTCCAACCAGCGCACGCCGGCTGAGATGATCAGGACCAGGATCAGATACTCAAAGATCAACAACGTATAGATCTCAAGCGGGCGATACTCTGTCACCACCAGCTCGTTCGCCCGCCGCGTCAGTTCCTGCATCCCGATGACGGACGCGAACGCGGACATTTTGACGATATAGATGAATTGGTTGGCCAAAGGCGGCAGGATCCGGCGGATGGCCTGCGGCAAGATCACATAGCGCATGGTTTGCGCCGGCGTCAGGCCAATGGTCTCGGCCGCCTCGCGCTGCCCCCGGGCGATGGACTGGATCCCGGCCCGATAAATCTCGGCCGTGAACGCGCTGTCGGACAAGGCCAGCGTGATGATCGCGCCCCAAAAGGGATCGATGGGGATCGACAGCCCCATCTACTGAAAGATGATGTGCAAGCCGTAAAAGACCCAGAACAGCATCGGCAGGAGCGTGATCGCGCGATTAAACTCCACATAAACGCGGTTGATCAGCCGCAGCGACCGGCGCCCTGACAAGGCGGGCAGGGCGACGACCAGTCCAAGGGCCATCGACAGCACTGCGGCAATCACCGAAATCAAAACCGTCTGGCCCATGCCGCCGACCAGGAATTTCACATTCGTCCAGCCCGTGGCCGTCGTGGGATCGATCACATACCAGCCCCAGGTCGCCGAGGACGAACACCCGCCAAGAAAAAGCAAAAGCAGAAGGGAGACCGCCGCGCCGCGCATCAGTGCTGCAAGATCTTGCTAAGGAAATCGCGGCAGCGCGGGGAGGTTGGACTGTCGAAGAAATGCTCCGGCGACCCGGTTTCGACAATCTCGCCCGCGTCCATAAACACCATCTGGTCCGCGACTTTGCGCGCAAACCCCATCTCATGCGTGACCACGATCATCGTCATCCCTTCCTCGGCCAACTCCACCATGACGTCGAGCACCTCCGAAATCATCTCGGGATCCAGCGCCGAGGTCGGCTCATCGAAGAGCAGCACCCGAGGCTCCATACAGAGGCTGCGCGCGATGGCGACGCGCGGCTGCTGGCCGCCGGAAAGCTGGCCCGGGAACTTGTCGGCCTGCTCGGGGATCCGCACCCGTGCCAAATATTTGTGCGCCAGCGCCTCTGCCTCCGCCCGCGGCAATCGGCGCGCTTTCATGGGGCCGAGCGTCAGGTTGTCCAGAACCGAGAGATGGGGGAAAAGGTTGAACTGTTGGAACACCATCCCAACCCCGCCGCCTGGGCCAAGTGTTTGACCGGCCACCCGGATGGTTCCTTTTTGGTGCGTTTCCAAGCGGCTGATGCACCGCACGACCGTCGATTTGCCAGAGCCGGAGGGCCCGCAGATCACCACCCGCTCACCCTCTGCCACGGACAGATCAATGTCCTTGAGCACGTGAAAATCGCCGAACCATTTGTTGACGCCCAGCATCTCGATCACCGTGTCGCGCACCCATATCCCCCCGAAGACCGTCCCGGTCGGTTGATTTTGCTTGAGTTTGGGCAGCCGCACTCGTCAAGGTGAAACCCAAGATGACCTGAGCGTAGGGGGACCTGGGGCGATGAAGAAACTGTTTTTGGCGTTGGTGGCGTCGTTTTTGGCATGTGTCGGCACGGCCCAGGCGCAATCGGCGCTGAACGAGATCCTGGACACAGGCGTGCTGAAGGTCGGGACCACCGGCGATTGGAACCCGATGACGGTGCGCGATCCGGCGACCAACGCCTATAAAGGCTTCGATATCGACGTTATGACCGCGCTCGCCAGCGATTTGGGCGTGGAGGTGGAGTTTGTGCCGACCGACTGGAAAACACTGGTCAACGGCGTTGTCGCGCAGAAATACCATATGACCGGCTCTGCCTCGATCTCACCGTCGCGGATGAAGGTCGCGGGGTTCTCGGAAAGTTATATCGCGGTAGAGATGTTTCCCTTTACCCATAAGGACAAGGCGGACAATTTCGACGGCTATGCCTCGATCAACCAACCGGGGGTGCGCGTCGCGACGACGCTGGGCACCACGTTCGAGGGGTTGGTGAAATCCTGGTTCCCCGAGGCCGATATTAAGGTGGTCGAGGCGCCGGCCCGTGGCTTTCAGGAGGTGATTGCGGGTCGGGCGGATGTCTTTGTGACCTCGAACATCGAAGGCTCCCAACTGGTGCAAAAATTCCCGCTGACCCGTGTAAAGAACGCAGGTCCCCGGGCGCCGACCCCGATCGCGATGCTGCTGCCGCAAAACGATCAGGTGTGGATCAACTACGTCAACAACTGGATCAAGGTGAAGGAAAAGCAGGGGTTCTTTGCCGAGACGGAGGCGAAATGGGGTCTTTGACCCGCGAACCCGAAAGCGGGCGGACGCGCCCGCTGCGTTCTGCGCGGCGCCCCCGGTCCGGGCCCGCGTTCTGGGGCGAAGATCACTTCGCGTCCGATGCGTAATAGCCCACGACATCGCCGTCGGTTGTCACGCCAAGACCGTTCAGAAGCCGGTTGACATAGTTGAAATAGCCGACGATCTGGTTGGCCTCCAGGATCTGGCCATCGTCGGCGCCGGCCGCACGCAGCGCCGCGACATCGGCTTCGGCCATTGTGCCGGGGCTTAGCGTCAGCTTCTCGGCATAGGCCAAAAACGCCTTTTCGACCCCGTCAAAGGCGTCGCTGGGGCGGCGGGCCTGCAAGGCGGCCTCGCTCCTGTCCGCCCGCGCGGCATCGCCGATCAGGTGGCGGGCGTTGGCCCAGTGATTGGCGTAAGAATAGGGGCAGGCGTTCAGGATCGAGACATAGGCGCTGATCACTTCCTGAAACCAGGTCGGCAGCGTGTTGGTGTCGTCGTGCAGACAGGCCCGGTAAAGCTTCACATGTCCCACCATGGTCGCGGGCCGCAAACTGTGGACCCGCATCACATTGTCCACGGTCCCATGCGGCGTCCGCGCCAGATCCAGCGCCGCCTTCAGCGTCTCATCCGCCGCGTCATCTGCGATCATCCCGATCCACGCACTCATGCAAGTCTCCCCTATTCGGCGCCGCACCATGCCGTCTTTTCCGGCAGGAGGAAAGGCCCGGCCTTGCGTTCGTCCCGGGGCACGGCCATCGTCGGGCAAAAGGGGGGCCGATGCCATCAGCCGATCGACTTCGCCAAAGCGTCGAGAACCTGCTTTTCGGTGCAGCGGGCATCGTGCCCGGAGCCCGGCTTCTGATCGTCGCGGAAAGGCCAGAGCATGGCTATTATGGCAGCGGCCTCGCCCCGGCTGTCGCCACTGCGGCGCGTGCGCTCGGCCTCGACGTTTCCGTGCGCGACATCGGTTTCGATCCAGAAGCGCTGCCCGAGATCGCGCCCTATGCCGACGCGATGCAAGCCCATGACCGCACGCTGTTCCTGGCCCGGCTTGGCGATCAGCTTCGCTTTGCCCCCGCACTCGACAGCGTTCGGCCCATTGTCTGCTATGCCCTGGATCTTGAGATGCTGTGCAGCCCTTTCGGCACCACGGCGCATGCCGCGCTTTTGGCGGCGAAAAGCCTAATCGACGCCGCCATCGCCCGCGCGTCGGAGGTCCGGGTGACCTGCCCGCTGGGCACCGATGTCGTGTCCAACGCCGGCGCTGGGCGCGTGGGCGCCGACACCAGCGTCACCCGCTTTCCGCTGTCGGTGTTTACGCCGGTCCTTGCGGCGGGGTTCCGGGGCCAGGTCGCGCAAGCAGGGTTTCTGGTGGGCACCGGTGCCCGCTATTACACGCCCTATGCCGTGCCGCTTGCGGGGGTTCTGCGCGTTGGCATCGACGGGCACCGGATCACGGGCTTCGACGGGGCGGCCGATGACGTCGCCCGGGCCCGCGCGCATTACCAGCGCGTCGCTGCGCTTTACGATCTCGACCCCTGGACCGTGCATTCCTGGCATGCCGGCATTCACCCCGGGTGCCGGTTTTTGGACAGTGTTGCCGCCAGCCCAGAGCGGTGGTCGGGCGGCGCCTTCGGCAATCCCAGGCTTTTGCATTTTCACACCTGCGGGGCCGAGCCGCCGGGCGAGATTTCGCTGAACATCGTTGACCCGACGCTTATGCTCGACGGCACAGCCTTGTGGGAGGCCGGACAGCTCCACCTTGCGCGCCTGCCGGGGGGGGCCGCGCTCCTGGCTGAACATCCCAGCCTGGCCCGGCTTTTCGCGGACCCAGCGCGGGAGATCGGGCTCAACGGCGCGGGCCAACTATCGCTCAGCCCCGGCACCGCCTAAGATGGCGCAGGCCGGGGATTGGGCTGGACCCCGTGCTTTCACCCGGCTTTGGGGATCCGCCTTTTGCACGCCAGGCTTCCAGGCGTTGACGCAGGGGCGGACGGGGCGACGCGGCTAGCGGCCCGCGCGCTGGCGATATCGGAAGGCGCGTTCGAACCGCGCCAGAAGGTAATCGCCACAGGTGATCGGCGGCTCTTTGCCGTCATAGCCTGCGCCCAAAACCTGCCGCGGATCGATCAGCGTTTCGGGGTTCGGGTCATAGGCCAAGACCAGCGACATCCGCTCTCGCCCCGAACTGTTCACAACCCGGTGCGGCGTTGAGGTATAGGCCCCGCCGGTCCAGCGCGCCAAAAGATCGGCGACATTGACGATCAAGGACCCTGGGATCGGCGGCGCCTCGACCCAGGTACCATCGACATTGCGAACCTGAAGGCCGCCGACATCATCCTGGCACAAAACCGTCAGCACACCGAAATCGGGGTGCGGCCCGACGCCGAATTGATCGGGTCCAAGCGCTGCGTCTTGGGCGGGATAGTAGACAAAGGACGCGCGGGACAGCGGCCGGGCGGTGGTTTGCAGAAAGAAATCCTCGGGCAGCGACAGACCGAGGGCAAAGCCGCGCATCAGATGATAGGCAACCCCATGCGCGGCGTCGAGATAGGCCATCGCGGCGCCGGACATCCCGGGCCGAAAGGCGGGCCACAGATTGTCGCCCCGCAGGGGATGCGCGTCCGCCGCGGCGCCGGCCCACCCCCAGACAAAGCTTTCCATCAGATCCGCCTTGGCGCCGACCTGCATATAAGCG
>CALCPC010000656.1 GCA_937900975.1 uncultured Paracoccaceae bacterium | reverse complement strand
TTGGCGCCGCGCTGCATGCCGGGGCGCGCCATCCGGCCCGCGCGTGCTCTGTTCATACCGTAGCCAAGGGCATCGACGGCGCGGCCTCGATCCGCAGGTGCCGGTCTAAGCCGGGCGAGAACCGCGCCAACCGGCGCCGGGTTTTGGCGCCGCGCTGCATGCCGGGGCGCGCCATCCGGCCCGCGCGTGCTCTGTTCACACCGCTGCCATGGACTAGACGGCGCGGCCTTGATCCATAGGTGCCGGTCTAAGCCGGGCGAAACCCGCGCTAAAGGTCGCGCACATCCGTCAAGCGCCCGGTGATCGCGGCTGCGGCGGCCATGGCGGGGCTGAGGAGATGGGTGCGTCCGCCGCGGCCCTGGCGCCCCTCGAAGTTGCGGTTGGAGGTGGAGGCGCACCGCTCCCCCGGCGCCAGTTGGTCGGGGTTCATGCCAAGGCACATCGAACAGCCGGCCATGCGCCAGTCAAACCCCGCCTCGATCAGCTTTTGCGCGATCCCTTCCTCCTCGGCCTGCGCCCGCACAAGGCCAGAGCCTGGTACGATCATCGCGCGTAACCCGTCTTTGACGCGGCGCCCCTCCATCACCCGCGCGACCTCGCGCAGATCCTCGATCCGGCCGTTGGTGCAGGAGCCGATAAAAACCGTGTCGATTTCGATGTCCGACAGCTTTGTGCCGGGCTTAAGGCCCATATAGTCGAGCGCGCGTTGCGCAGCCGCGATTTTGCCGCCCTCAAATTCCTCGGCCGCGGGCACGGTGGCTGTGATCGGCAGCACATCCTCGGGGCTGGTGCCCCATGTGACGACCGGTGCGATGTCGGCGGCCTCCAGGATGATCTCTTTGTCCCAGTGCGCGCCCGGGTCGGATTTCAGCGTCCGCCAATACGCGACAGCCATCTCCCAAGTGCCGCCCTTTGGCGCATGCGGGCGTCCTTGCACATAGTCGAAGGTCTTTTGGTCGGGCGCGATCAGGCCGGCGCGCGCGCCGCCCTCGATGGCCATGTTGCAGACCGTCATCCGCCCTTCCATGCTCAACGCCTCGATCGCGTCGCCCATATACTCGATCACATGGCCCGTGCCGCCGGCGGTGCCGGTCGCGCCGATCACCGACAGCGTGATATCCTTGGCCGTCACGCCCGGGGGCAGCGTGCCGCGAACCTCGACCTTCATATTCTTGGATTTGCTCTGGATCAGCGTCTGGGTCGCCAAGACATGTTCCACCTCCGACGTGCCGATCCCGTGGGCAAGCGCGCCAAAGGCGCCAGGGGTCGCGGTATGGCTGTCGCCACAGACGATGGTCATCCCGGGCTGGGTTAGGCCTTGCTCGGGGCCGATGATATGCACGATGCCCTGGCGGACGACGTCGACAACGTACATCTCGATGCCGCATTCGCGGGCGTTCTGGCGCAAGGCCTCGACCTGGATGCGCGACATCTCATCCTCGATCCCTTTCGCGCGGTCGAGGCTGGTCGGCACGTTATGGTCCGGCACGGCGACGGTTTTCTCGGGCGCGCGGACCCCGCGACCGGCCATCCGCAACCCCTCAAACGCCTGCGGGCTTGTCACCTCATGAACCAAATGGCGGTCGATATAAAGAAGCGCCGCGCCGTCCTTGTCTTCGTCGACAAGGTGCGCCTCCCAAATCTTGTCATAGAGGGTTTTGGCGGTCGGGGCTGTTGGGTCGGACATCGGGTGGCTCTCTCAAATGGCTTG
>CALCPC010000655.1 GCA_937900975.1 uncultured Paracoccaceae bacterium | reverse complement strand
CATCAAGAGCTGTGGCGAGTTGATGGAGCCGCCCGACAGGATCACCTCGCGGCGGGCCTTGACCACGTGCATCACGCCGCCCCGGTCGCGATAGGGCACACCGGTGACGCGGCGGCCGTCCATCTCCAGCCGTTCGGCCTGTGCGTGGGTCACGATGGTCAGGTTGTCCCGGCTCTTGACCGGGTTCAAAAAGGCCACCGCCGACGAACAGCGCCGGCCATTGCGCGCGGTCAGCTGAAAGAACCCCACGCCCTCCTGTTTGGCCCCGTTGTAGTCGGGGTTGAACGGATAGCCCGCCGCCTGCGCCGCGGCCACCCAGGCATCGGTGATGGGGCGCTGGATGCGCATGTTGGACACCGACAGGTTGCCCTGATCGCCGTGAAACGGGTCCGCGCCGCGCTCGTTCCGCTCTGACCGTTTGAACAGCGGCAGCACGTCGTCCCAGGCCCCGCCGCGATTGCCCATCTGCGCCCAGCGGTCGTAATCCTGCGGCTGCCCCCGGACATAGAGCAGCCCGTTCAGCGACGATGACCCGCCCAGCACCTTGCCCCGTGGCCACTCGATCGACCGCCCGTTGAGGCCCGGATCAGGCTCGGTTTTGTAGCACCAGTCGTCGTTGGGGTTGTGGATCGGCTTGAAATACCCGACCGGGATGTGGATCCACGGGTTCAGGTCGCGCCCGCCCGCCTCCAGCAGGATCACCTTGTTGGCGGGGTCGGCACTCAGCAGGTTGGCAAGAACGCCCCCGGCAGCGCCCGCGCCGCTCACGATAAAATCTGCCTCCATTTTGTCGTCCCCCGTGTATGGTGCAGAAAAGCCTATGCAGAATGCATAAAATACACTAGCGTTTTTTGAAACAAAACGTCTCAATAATTGCAAATAGGGAGGAATGCAATGAAGCTGACGAAAAACCTGAGAGGGATTTCGCGCCGGGATTTATTCCGTGTGGCAGGAACTTACGGGCTTAGCTCGACGTTGCTGGCCGCGGGATCATTCGGTGGGGCCATGAGCCTGGCGAATCTCGCCTCGGCGGCAGAGTCGACCTACACCAAGCGGTTCAAGAAAGAGCCCAAGCACGTGCTGATGTTCGGCGCGGCCGGCTTCAACCAGCAAAACCTGCTGATCGAACGCGCCGGGTGTCTCGAATTTGCCCGTGACCTCGAAGAGCGGACAGATGGCGAGATTCGCATCGAGTTCATCGGCAACAACCAGCTCTGTGGCCAGCTGTCCTGCGTGGAAAAAGCGCAGCAGGGCATCGTCGATATCTATGCGGCGTCGAC
>CALCPC010000654.1 GCA_937900975.1 uncultured Paracoccaceae bacterium | reverse complement strand
GATGACGGCGCGGGCGGTGGCGCGGACCTTCAACTGCATTACCGTGGACAGCGACACTTCGACCTCTGACACGGTTTTGGTCGCTGCGACCGGCGCGGTGGGGGGGGACGCGATCACGGCGACCGACCCGCGCGCCGAGGCGGTGGAAACGGCGCTGACCGATGTGATGCGCGACCTTGCGCACCAGATTGTCCGCGACGGCGAGGGGGCGACGAAATTTGCCGAGATCACTGTGCACGGGGCGCGCACGGACCGCTCGGCCCATCGGGTGGCCATGGCCGTTGCCAATTCGCCGCTCGTTAAGACCGCGCTTGCCGGAGAGGACCCGAATTGGGGCCGGATTGTGATGGCCATCGGCAAGGCGGGGGAGCCCGTGGACCGCGACAAGATCGCGATTGCCTTTGGCAATTTGCCGGTGGCCGAGGCCGGGTGGGTGTCGCCGCATTATGACGAAGCGCAGGCGGCTGCGTATATGAAACAGTCCGAAATTGGCATCGACATCGCGCTTGGCGTCGGTCCTGGCACAGCCACCGTCTGGACCTGCGACCTGACCCACGCCTATATCAGCATCAACGCGGACTACCGCTCTTGAAGCTGGTCCTCGTCGCCGCCGTCGCGCTGATCGACGCCGATGGCCGCGTGCTTTTGGCCGAGCGGCCGAAGGGTAAGTCTATGGAAGGCTTATGGGAATTTCCCGGCGGCAAAGTAGAGCCGGGGGAGACGCCGGAGGCCGCGCTGATCCGCGAATTGGACGAGGAGCTGGGCCTGAACACCTGGCAAAGCTGCCTCGCCCCCCTGACCTTCGCGAGCCACAGCTACGCGGAGTTCCATCTCTTGATGCCGCTTTTCGCCTGCCGGAAATGGCAAGGGACGGCCGAAGGGCGGGAGGGGCAGCGCCTGGCCTGGGTGCGGCCCAACCGCCTAAAAGACTATCCCATGCCCGCAGCCGACCTGCCGCTGATCCCGATTTTGCGCGACTGGCTCTAACACTTTTGTCAGTCACGATTGTCACAAAATGATCGCAATTTTCGCGAAGCGACTTGCGCAAAACGATTTCTGCTCCAAGATGTGACATGCGAGCACGAAAACGTGCCGCTAGTCTAGGGAGACTGCGATGATGACAACAATCAAGACGGGAAAGTACATTTCCATCCAAGGCGAGTTCGTGCGCGCCTATCCGGATGGATCTGTTATGGTTCGCGTCGGCCCGACTTACCATGTCGGCCGTCCAGTTGCCGGGCGACGCTCTGCGGTGTCGACCGCACGCGACACGCTGCGGGCCGTGTTGAAGCGGACCCCCGCTTCAGCGTGAGATCCAGCCAGAGAGCTCGCGGTCGACAATGGCGCGCATCATTTCGATATGAGCGTCGTCATCGTTGAGGCAGGGGATATAGGTGAAGGTTTCACCCCCCGCATGCTCAAAGCTCTCTTTGATCTCTTCGTTGATTTCTTCCAGCGTTTCGACGCAGTCGGAAGAGAAGGCCGGCGCCATGATTGCTAGATTTTTCTTGCCACCCTCGGCCAAACGGGCGACTTCCTCGACCGTATAGGGTTGCAACCACTCCTCCGGACCGAATTTTGATTGGAACGTGACGCGAATGTCCGTGTCGTTCCAGCCCAACCGCTCTTTCAACAGGCGCGTCGTCTTCTGGCATTGGCAGTGGTAGGGATCCCCCTCCATCAAATACCGTTTGGGCACCCCGTGATAGGATGTGACCAGAATATCGGGGCGGGTGTCGAGCGTGGCATAGGTCCGTTCCACCGATTTGGCCAAGGCGTCAATGTAAAGCGGGTGATCGTAATAGGCGGGCACCGTGCGGATCGACGGCTGCCAATTCATGCGCATCAACGTCCGAAACGCCTGGTCGTTGGCGGTGGCGGTCGTCGGCGCTGAATATTGGGGGTAAAGCGGAAAGAAAACGATTCGCTCACACCCCTGGTCCTTCATCTTTTCGATGACCGACGGTGTCGACGGGTTGCCATAGCGCATACAGAAGTCCACGACCACGTCATCGCCGTAAGCCGCGTGCAAATCCGTGGCCAATTTCTCGGCCTGGGCGCGGGTTGTGGTCAAAAGCGGGCTTTCGTCGGCCTCCGTGTTCCAGATGCCACGATAGGCCTCACCGCTGGAAAAGGGCCGTTTGGTCAGAATGATCAGCTGCAACAGCGGCTGCCAGAGCCATGGCGAATAGTCGATCACGCGGCGGTCGGACAAAAACTCATTCAAATAGCGGCGCATCGACCAGTAATCGGTGTTATCGGGCGTGCCGAGATTGGCCAGAATGACGCCGATGCGGGCCTTTGCGACCGCCGGATGATCGCTTCCGGCATGGGTCAGGCGGTCTTCACCGGGATGCACAGGGCAGCGTTTCGCTTCGGTCATCTGGGCGTCGTACATCATCCGGCCTCATTCTTTGTCATTGCCGGGGACTTATCGCGTGCAGCGGCAAGGTCAATCGCCCGGCGGCTCACCCGCTGACCATTCGCGGGTGTTCAGCGCATCGGCGAAGCGATGACGCGCCGAGCCAGGGCGCAAAGGCTGCGGCTGATTTGCGGCAGGTGCCCATCCCGTTAGGAACAGCAGTTCGACCGTTGCGGGCAGCCGCCCGTCGGGCAGGGCGAACCGCTCTCGGTAAAGTTCAGCCGCCCGGCGGAACAACCGCCGCGGCGGGGTGGCGCGGTGGCGGGCGGTCAGCACATTGGTTTCGCCAAGGCCCCGCAAATCTTCGAAGAGCCGGTCGAGATCGGGGTAGGTGAGCCGCAGCGTGACCGCATCCGCGACCGGCAGTGCAAAGCCCGCCCGCTGCAACAGCCCGCCGAGATCGCGAAGATCCGCCATCGGCGCGACCCGCGGCGAAAGCCCGCCCAAAACCTCAGATTCCGCGGCGGCAAGCGCTGTCCGAAGCTCCGTCAACGTCGCCCCGCCAACGGCCACCGCCAGCATCAGCCCATCGGGGCGGAGCGCCCGACGCATCTGTACCAACTGGCCCACGGGATCGTTGGCGGCATGAAGCGACAAGGCGTGCAGCACAAGGTCCTGTGCTGCGGGCGCAAGGTCGAGCGTCTCGGCCTCGGGTAGAAGTGTCGCATCGAGCCCCAGCGCGTCGCGCCAAAACAAAGCGCGTGGACCGATGATCGCGGGTGCGAGAAAGGTTCTGTTAACCTCTCCCAGTCTTTCTTCGATCTCAGCGATGGCGGCATTGTCGAGGAATTCAGGCGCCGCCGCGGCGCGCGCCTGGCGCTGGCGGCGCGCGGATAGGTCGAACAATGTTGGGGGTGCCCGCATGACCCAGGATCTAGGACGACCCGTGGCCGATGGCCAGGGGCTGCTGTGATGGGGGTTTTGGCGCGGGCGCTTGACCTTGTTTATCCGCCGCGCTGCGCGGGTTGTGAAAGTCTGACGACGGCGCCGCATGGGCTGTGCGGTCCGTGTTGGCGCGACACGCAGTTTATCACTGGGCCGCGCTGCGATCTGTGCGGTCAGCCCGTGCCGCTGGCAGGGCCCGTGACAACGCTTTTTTGTGACCGGTGTGCGGCGTATCCGCCGGGATGGGATCGTGGGCGTGCCGCCTTGCTTTACGAAGGGACGGGGCGGCGGATCGTTTTGGCCCTGAAACATGGCGACCGTCTTGACCTTTTGCGCACTGTCTCGGGTTGGATGCGCCGGGCGGGCGGTGCGCTTTGCGAAGATGCGGACATCATCGCGCCCATCCCGCTTCATTGGCGCCGCTTTGTCGCGCGCCGGTACAATCAATCGGCGGAGCTTGCCCGCCAGGGCGTTCTTTCCGCCCGCGCGGATCGGGTGCCCGACCTTTTGCGCCGCGTGCGATGGACGCCGCCGCAGGAGGGGATGGGCCGGGAGACGCGGTTCCAAACCCAACACGGCGCGTTGGCGCTGACACCAAGGCATCGGGATCGGGTAGCCGGTGCGCATGTTTTGTTGATCGACGACGTGATGACCAGCGGCGCCACGCTTGGCGCGGCAACAGAGGCGCTGCGCCCGGCCGGTCCGGCCAGCATCTCGGTCCTGGTTCTGGCCCGCGTCGCCCGGCCTGCCTGAGGACGGGCCTTGCCGGATGTCCAGGCGCATCGGCCGGTTTGAACCGAGCGGTGGCGCGCGGGGCGCGCCAAGACGTTTCTCCCCACCAGCGCCTTCGGCGCCGGCGGGGCCCCGTCGCCCGGCCACACCTGTCGCACGCAGCGGTGGCGCGCGGGTCCGAGCGGCGGAAGGTGCGTTTTGTCAGGGCAGCGGGCCCTATGGCCGTGCAGTCAGGTTGTCGCGGGCATCGTGTGGTTCGGCATCTCGAAACCTTTCGCCCAGGGCTTGGGGGCGCTGAGCGGGGGCATCCTTGGCCTTACGGGTCGCTGTGCGGTGCCTGCGCGCCTTTGGGTCCGATCTGAGCGCTGCATTTGGACCGAGATCTGAGCCTTTGCCCGTTGACTTGGCAAGGGCCGGCGCAAGACCCAAGGCGCGCCGGTCCTGCGCGCAGCGTTCGACCGCGTTTGCCGCGCGCAGAACGGCCCCCCCTCGCACCTTGCGCTGGGGGGGCGGGTGTTTACCTATGGCGACGGATGTAAGGAGAGACGGATGAAACCGGTTGAAGTCTACATGACACCCATCTGCGGCTATTGTTCCGCGGCCAAGCGGCTTTTGAACGCGAAAAACGTCGCGTTTACCGAAATCGATGTAATGGCCGATCCTGCCCGGCGCAGCGAGATGGTCCAACGTTCGGGCGGTGCGCGGACCGTGCCACAGATCTTTATCGGCGGCGCGTCCGTTGGCGGGTTCGACGACATCAACGCGTTGGAGCGCGCCGGCAAGCTGGACGCGCTCCTGGCGGATTAACGGATCACGGGCGGCGGCTGGCGGTCACGTAGTTGACGGACAAGTCGCGGTCCGAGAGCGACCAGCGCCAACTGAGCGGGTTGAACACAAAGCCCTTGCGATCGACCGGCTCCAGCCCGGCGCTTGCCAGCATTTCAAACAGCTCATCGGGCGTGATAAACATACGCCAGTCATGCGTGCCCCGCGGCAGCCAACGCATCACGACCTCGGCGCCGAAAATCGCCATGACGTAGCTTTTTGGATTGCGGTTGAGCGTTGAGCAGACCATCAGCCCGCCGGGGCGCAGCAAGTCGTGGCAAGCGCTGAGGTAGGCGGGCGGGTCCGCGACATGTTCCACCACCTCCATGTTCAGCACGGCGTCGAAGACTTCGCCCGCCGCGGCAAGCGCCTCGGCAGTCGTGTGGCGGTAGTCGATATCGAGGCCCGATTGCTCAGCGTGGAGCCGCGCGACGGGGATGTTGCGCTCAGCCGCGTCGGCGCCGACGACAGTCGCGCCGAGCCGGGCCATAGGCTCGGACAAAAGGCCGCCGCCGCATCCGATGTCGAGGATCCGCAGACCGGCGAACGGTTTGGGCTGTGCCCGGTCGCGGCCAAACTCGGCACTGATCTGTTGCGTGATGTACTCAAGCCGCGTCGGGTTCAGCATATGAAGCGGTTTGAACTTGCCCGTAGGGTACCACCATTCGGCGGCCATAGCCTCGAATTTCGCGATCTCTGCGGCGTTTACGGTGGTGGAGCTTGACATTGCACTCATCGGACCAACCTGCGATTGTTGCTGCGACTCCAGATAGCACGGTCCCGATGCCCGAAAACGCCCGACAGGATGGCACGTCGCCGCGGCGCGGTCTTTACCCCCCGCGGGAGCCGTTTCGCAGCCTGGTTATGGATATGCCAGGCGGCCACCGGATCTATGTCGAAGAATGCGGGTTGCGCAATGGCAAGCCCGTGATTGTTCTGCATGGCGGACCGGGGGGCGGGTGTTCGCCGGGAATGCGGCGGTTTTTCGATCCCAGGGTTTATCGCGCGGTGCTGTTCGACCAGCGCGGCTGCGGCCGGTCGACACCGCATGCAAGCGTGGAGGCCAACACAACCTGGGATCTGATCGCGGATATTGAGCGGATCCGTGAGGCGCTGGGGATTGAGCGGTGGATCGTTTTCGGCGGTTCTTGGGGTGCGACGCTGGCGCTGCTGTATGCCGAGACCTACCCTGAGCGGGTGGAAGCGTTGGTGTTACGCGGTGTCTTTACGATGACCGCGTCGGAGCTTGAATGGTTTTACGGTGGCGGCGCCGGTGCGTTTTGGCCCGAGCAGTGGCGGGCTTTCAGCCATATGGTGCCAAAAGCCGAGCGCGACGATCTGATCGGCGCCTATCACAAGCGGCTTTTTGGCCAGGATGAGGCAGAGCAAACCCGCTTTGCCCGCGCCTGGGCAGGGTGGGAGAGTGCTTTGGCCTCCCTCTCGTCCAACGGTCAGCGTGGGGCGCCGTCGGGCAGCTATTCGCGCGCTTTTGCGCGGCTTGAAAACCACTATTTCATCCATGGCGGATTTATCGAGCCAGGGCAGATCTTGCGGGATATCGACAGGCTGTCGGGGATCCCGGGGTATATCGTTCAGGGCCGCTACGACATGATCTGCCCGCCGGTTACGGCGCAAAGGCTGCACGATGCCTGGCCGGGGTCTGAGCTTCGGATGATCACCCATGCGGGCCATGCCTTGTCGGAGCCTGGGATTTCGGAGGAGTTGGTGGCCGTGATGGACCGTCTCGCGCGGCGGGTCGACTGAGACCGGGGGCGCCCTTCAGGCGCCCCGGTGAGCGGCCGCATACGCAAAGAAGCCAGCCCTGCTGTACGGTAGGTGACTGTGTGCGGCGCTCGGCGCGGTTACGGTGAGGCCATGGGTTTCTTCGGCCCCGTCTGACCGGTCTGTCGCTGCTTGTCGCCGTCGTTCTAGGCGAGAGCAGCGCTTTCGATGCGGCTTGGGGCGGTTGTAAGGCCCCAAGGGCCGGTACAGGAGGTCGCCATGGTCTTTTATTATTCCGGGATCCAGACCTATCAGTTTTTCTTCACCGACGATCAGGGATTCTGGCAAACGGGCTATGGGTTTATCGGGGATTTCTGGACGCCGAACGCGATCGATGGCACCGATTACCGGGACCACATCGAAGGCGGCACGCTGAACGATGCGTTGCACGGGCATGCCGGCGATGATGAGATTTTTGGCCTTGGCGGCAATGACGACCTTATGGGCGGCGACGGCGATGATTATCTTGATGGCGGAAACGGTGACGATTTTCTGCGCGGCGGCGCGGGAAACGATGATTTCTTTGGCGGTGAGGGCCATGACGATGCCCATGAGTTTGACGGGGTCAGCTCGTTCGACATGGGCGCGGGCGATGACTGGGTTTGGGCCTACGATGCGGAGAAGGGCGTAAACCAGGTCGGCGATGTGCGGGCAGAGCTTGGCGCCGGCAATGACGGGATCTTGCTCCAAGCGCGCTCGGGTATCGTTTACGGCGGTGAGGGATCGGACCTGATCGTCGTGCGGGAGCGCGATGTCTACGATTTCTTCGACACAGAAACGCCCTATGGCGGCAAGGAGGTTAGCAGCCGCTACGATCTTTATGGCGGTGCGGACGAAGACACCTTCGTTTTTTCCAATGGCGACACAGAGGGTGTCGCGCTTTTTGCCTGGATCCGGGATCTTGAGGCGCATGACAGCATCGCGCTTTACGGGTTCGAACTGGCGCAGGATCCAAGCTATGGCAACGCGCTCGACACCAATGGCGACGGCTTTATCACATCGGGCGATGCCGCCGTCGATTACGATAAGTTTCTGCGCGCTTACGTGATTTCGGCGACCGATGGGTCGAGCATTGTGTTCGACACCGATTGGGGCCGCCCAGCCAGCGCGGACCAATTTTATTTGAGCGATCGGGATTTTACCTTCGAACTTTAGAGCGCATCGCGAGAACCCTGGAACCCAGAACGCGGCCTGAAGCCAAAGATTTCAACGCCTTATGGGATGCTCGATGTCTGGGGTGTTTCATGAAACGCTCAAGGCGCGGGGCGGTCGCGCCACGATGGCTTGGGTGCCGCGCTTTGGCTTTGTTGTTCCCGGCGCATGGGCAACGGCGCTTTCCTGAGGGCAATTTCCGTTCACATTGGATCGGACATCGCTGCCTCAAGATCAGCATGCCTCTGATCTTGATGGCGTTTTCTTGATGAAGGCTGACCTGATTTGAACGGAAACTGCCCTAAGCGCCGTCCGCGTCGCCCTCCGCCAAAGGGGCGTTGGCCGCGCGCGTGCG
>CALCPC010000653.1 GCA_937900975.1 uncultured Paracoccaceae bacterium | reverse complement strand
ACAGCGCACCGTATCCTGCTCTCGCGTACAAAAGCCCACGATACTTTCGATCCAGGACTGTTTCGCCGGCCAGACCCGCGTCGCTTGAAAGCGGACGTCTTCACCGGTGCAAAGCCCAACGTCGTTCTCGTCGACCTCGGAAACCAGGGCGACGACCGCGTCGGATCTGAAGGTCCGGGTGATCGGGGACCCACTGTCGCCCGAACAGATCCATTCGCGATCCGTCGTCCGCAACTCAACGTCCCGATCGTCGACATCCAGCGCCAAGAAACGCGTCACAGAAAGGTCACCGGCGGATGCGAGCGACGTCGCAATTTTTGGGCCGTAGCTGTGGACATAGAGATTGGTGCGGTCCGGCACCGCGCCCCGATAGAAGCGGCCGTAGCTGAGATCGAGGTCGCGGCGCAACTGCACCCGAATGATTGCAATATCGTCTTCATCGTCGGGGAACCGGCGTCCCGCGTCGTAGTCGGGATGGGTAAAGGCGACCGCGTCCACAAATCCCGGGCAGGGCGTGCTTCTTATCGCGGGATCAAAAAACCCGGTCAAATCGAACTGCCTGACCGGAATGGACCCCGGTGCCGTCAGGCAATCGATGTTTTCCTCGGCGGGCGCCTTCCGATGGATCTGAACCGGCACCGTGATCGAGAACGCCTCTGACTTTTGATCCCCCACAACGCAATGCGCCGACGTCAAAATGTGGTTGAGATTGAAGAGTACACCCTAACAAATGATAACGCCGTGTCCTTCCGTTCGTGGCACAATCAGCGAGACCGCCGCGTCGAAGGGCGAATCAATCCCCCCGACCAGTGCAAGGGACGGCTTCGACGAAAGTCCGGGCAGAACAAGGATTGCAATCGCAAGAAATAATTTGTGCATCGGCTTCTCCGTCGCTTTTGATCAAGTCCATCACCGCTTGGACGCTAAACGGGCGACGCCCCACTGTGACCTTAAAACTGGCTCCCTAAGTCTTGCAAAGACACTGTCACTCCGCCGCCAGGGCCCGCGGCGAGGCCGCGTAAGACCGGCGCACAAGCTGCGTCAGCGCCTCGATCAGCGGGTCGCTACGCCCAGCGCTGACATAAAGGTTGATCATGAACTCGGGCAACAGCGGCAGCGTTCCGCCATGGTCGATGCTGGCCAGATGCGGCACCGTATTGCCGTCGATATTGGCGTGAACCGCAAGATCGGCGGACACTGTCGCGTCGATGGTGCGTGTGCTGGCGCTTTCCACCACCATGTCCCAAGCGATCCCGGCCTCGTCCAGCGCCCGCTGAACCGGCTGGCGGAAAATGCAGTGACGCTCAAACGCGAGCTTCACGGGGCGCTGCCGCCAGGCCGCACCGCCCGGCGCGCCGCCCCAGCGCAGCGGCTGCGCGCTCAACGTCTCCCCCGGCCCGTCTAGCGCGGTTTCCGTGGTCAGGATCACATCGATCTCCCCCCGCGCGAACATCACCCGCAATTCCCGCGTAAAAGACGAGATCAGCTCGACCCGGCTGCGCGGAAACTCCGCCGCCATCCGCTGCAGCACCATCGGGATATGGGGATAAACGATGTCATGGGGCACGCCAAAGCGCACTTCGCCCTCGAACGCATCGTCCTGCATCACCGACCACACCTCATCGTTCAGCGCGATCATCCGGCGCCCATAGCTCAACAACTGCTCGCCCTGCAGTGTCAACCCGATGCCACGGCCGCTGCGGTCGATCAGGGGCTGGCCCAGCGCCTGTTCCAACCGCTTAAGCTGCATCGAAACCGCCGATTGCGTCAGGTTCAACTGCCCCGCCGCCCGGGTCACGCCGCCGGTTTCCGCCACGGTGACGAAAGCGCGCAGTGCGGTCAGATCTAGGTTTCTTGGCATATCAACCTCCGTGATATCTCAGGTTATCACTATTCATTTTACTTATGGATGGCAATCGCTCAAATCGATAAGCGTCGGTGATAGCACCGCCACAACGTATCACGGTTTAAGATGGAGAGTGACATGGCATATACGGATAAAATTGGCACAGCCCGCCGGTTCGTCGTCCGTCGCGGGTCCCTTGTCAGCCGGGTTTTGGCTGGGCTTGTGGCGTTGGATGGACACTATCGGCAACGCCGGCGCCTGGCGGAGATGAGCGATGCGGCGCTGCGCGACATCGGCCTGACGCCAGAGGATCGGCAGGCCGCGCGCTCCCGCTGGGACGCGCCGGTGGTCATGCACCAGCACTGGTAGGCGCGCAACGCACGACCCTCGAAAGCCCTGCCCGGTTTGCGGGCGGGGCGTGACCGCATCCAACGGGCGTGCTAGGCACGCGGCATGACCCGCCTCCCGACCCAAGACGAGATTCTACGCTGGATACGGGACAAGCCCGGCGAAACCTCGATACGCGATGTCGCCCGCGCGTTTGGCATCTAGGGTGCCGACCGGGTTGAGCTGAAACGGATGCTGAAAGCGCTGGAGGAAGACGGCCTTATCCAGCGCGAGCGGCGCCATATCCGAGAGCCGGGAACGCTGCCGCCGGTCAGTGTGCTGCGCATCCTGGGCCCAGATGCCGATGGCGATCTGATCGCCGAACCCGCGCAGTGGGAGGAAGAACGGCCAGCGCCGCAGATCCGCTTTGCCACCCGTCCGGGCGAGCCTGCGCTCGGCGCCGGCGACCGGGTGCTGGCGCGGCTTGCCAAAACCGACACGGGCTATGACGGCCGCCTGATCCGACGCATCGGTCAGGCCCAGACCCGCATCACCGGCATCTTTCGCGCGGCGACGGAGGGCGGGCGGATCGGGCCGATTGACAAACGCTCTGACCGCGAATGGCAGGTGCCGGCCGGGGAAACCCACGGCGCCCGCGACGGTGAACTGGTCGAGGCCGAACAAGCGGGCCCGAAATCCCGCCTCGGCCTGCCCCGGGCGCGGATCACGACCCGGCTCGGCGATCCCGGGGCGCCGCGGGCCGTCTCGCTGATCGCCATTCACGAGCATGGGCTCGCCGATGCCTTCGATGCCGATGTTCTGGCCGAGGCCGAGCGTGCGCACCCCATCCCCCTTGGCGCGCGCACGGATCTGCGCCACTTGCCGCTGATCACCATCGACCCCGCCGATGCGCGCGACCATGACGACGCGATCTGCGCCGTACCCGACGGCGACGGCTGGACGCTGTGGGTCGCGATTGCCGATGTCGCAGCCTATGTCCCCCCGGACAGCGCGCTGGACCGCGCGGCGCGGCTGCGGGGCAACTCCACCTATTTTCCCGACCGCGTCGTACCGATGCTGCCCGAGGCGCTATCGGGGGATCTCTGCTCGCTTCACGAAGGGGTCGACCGGCCGTGCCTTGCCGTTGAAATCGCGCTCGACGCCGAAGGCGCCAAAACCCGGCACCGGTTTCACCGCGCGATGATGCGCTGCCCCGCGGCACTGGCCTATGAGCAGGCGCAAGCCGCCAGCGACGGCGCGCCCGACGCCAAGACGGCGCCGCTTCTCGACCCGGTGCTGAAACCGCTTTTCGCGGTTCATGCGCTGCTCGATGCCCAACGGGACCTGCGCCAGCCGCTTGACCTCGATCTGCCAGAACGCCAGATCGCGCTGTCGGACGCGGGCACCGTCACCTCCGTCGCCTTCCGCGCGCGGCTGACCGCGCACCGGCTGGTGGAGGAGTGTATGGTCCTCGCCAATGTTTGCGCGGCCGAGACGCTGGCCGCGAAACGCCGCCCGGTGATGTACCGCGTGCATGAGGAACCCGCGCGGGAGAAGCTGGAAGCGCTGCGCCATGTGGCGGAGGGCAGCGGCCTGGCGCTGGCCAAGGGGCAGGTTCTGAAAACCCGGCATCTCAACCGTCTTCTCGAACAGGCCGCAGGGCTCGACACGGCTGAACTGATCAACCTTTCGGTCCTACGCTCCATGCCGCAAGCCTATTACAGCCCCGAGAATTTCGGCCATTTCGGCCTCGCGCTCCGCGCTTATGCGCATTTCACGTCCCCGATCCGCCGCTATGCCGATCTTTTGGTGCATCGGGCGCTGATCACCGCCCATGATTGGGGGCAGGACGGGCTGTCGGACCGGGACATCGAAGATATGGCCGCCACCGCCGAGGCCATTAGCCAGGCTGAGCGCCGCTCCATGCTGGCGGAGCGGGATACCACCGACCGCTACCTCGCCGCCTATCTTTCCGACCGGGTGGGGATGGAGTTCGAGGGACGCGTCTCGGGCCTCGCACGGTTCGGCCTGTTCGTAAAGCTCGACGACACCGGCGCCGACGGGCTTGTCCCGCTGTCCAGCGTCGGGCAGGAGTATTTTCACTATGACCGTGAGACGCAAACCCTGATGGGCGACCGCACGGGCCGGGTGATATCGCTTGGCCAGCGCGCGCGCGTGCGTCTGACCGAGGCCGAGGCGGTGACCGGCGGCCTGGTCTTCGCGCTGTTGGAGCTTGACGGAGACCCGCTTGAGGGTGGCACAGCGCCCCGCCGTGGGCGCGGCCCCAAACGCCCAGCGCCCCGCGGGCGATCAAAGTCCCGCACGATCACGCGAAAGGGTCGTGCCAAGCGCTGAGCAGGCTTTCCCGGCCCGCACCGATCCGCTAGGCTCTCCCCAACCATAAAGAGCAGGAGTGGGTGCCGTGAAGCGTGTCCTGTTGGGGCTTAGTCTTTCCATGACAATGATCGCAGGCGCAGAGGGGTCGGAGCTTAGGCCGCAACTCCGCGACCTCAGTTCTGGCCCGGTTCAGGTCGCGCAGGCCAGCGGGCCGCTGGCCACCTGGCAGCGGGGGTTTCGCCAGCGTGCGCTGCGCGCCGGGATCTCGGCGCAGGTCTTCGACGCGTCGTTCCGCGGCGTTCGTCTCAATCAGGAGGTGTTGCGCCTGGCCCGCCGCCAGCCGGAATTTACCAAGCCGATCTGGGAATATCTCGACACCGCCGTCTCGGACGCGCGGATCACCAACGGGCGCGACAACACCCGCCGCCTGTCGCGCACCCTGGCCGCGATCGAGCAGCGCTACGGCGTCGAGGCAGAGGTCGTGGTGGCGATCTGGGGGATGGAGACCAATTACGGCACGTTCCGCGGCAATATCGGCGTGATCGAAGCGTTGGCGACGCTGGCCTGCTGCGGCAACCGGCGCAGCTTTGGCGAAGAACAGCTGATCGCAGCGATGCGCATCATCCAGAACGGCGACACGGCACCCGCGAACATGCGCGGCTCCTGGGCCGGGGCGATGGGGCACACGCAGTTCATCCCGACCTCCTACCTCGCCTATGCGCAGGACTTTACCGGCGACGGGCGGCGCGACGTCTGGGCCGACGACCCGACCGACGCGCTGGCCTCTGCGGCCAATTATCTGCGCCGCTTCGGCTGGCAGAAGGGGCAGCCCTGGGGGGTCGAGGTGGCGCTGCCCCAGGGGTTCAATTTCGGCAATATCGATCAGGATTTGCGCCGGCCGGTCAGCCGCTGGACGGCGCTTGGCGTGCGCGGGCTCGACGGTCGGCCGGTGCCCAATTACGGCGATGCGGCGCTGCTTGCGCCCGCGGGATCGCGTGGGCCGGTCTTTATGTTTTTCAACAATTTTCGCGTCATCAA
>CALCPC010000652.1 GCA_937900975.1 uncultured Paracoccaceae bacterium | reverse complement strand
TCATGTCGGAGGCTTCGATCGATTTCCAGCCCGCGATGGAGGAGCCGTCAAACATAAAGCCTTCCTCTAGGAAATCCTCATCGACCTGATCGGCCATGACCGTCACATGCTGCAGCTTGCCGCGCGGGTCCGTGAAACGGATGTCGACATATGCCGCATCTTCTTCTTTGATAAGATCATGAACAGGGTTAGCCATGTCCCGAAAATCCTTCCTGAGTTACGAGAGTTGTTAGAGCGCGTCCGATCCGGTCTCGCCGGTGCGGATGCGGATGGTCTGTTCGACCGATGACACGAAAATCTTGCCGTCGCCGATCTTTTCGGTCTTGGCGGCGTCCACGATGGCCTGGATCGCGCCATCGACCTGATCGTCATCCAGGATGACTTCGACTTTTACCTTGGGCAGGAAATCGACCACGTATTCGGCACCGCGATAAAGCTCCGTATGGCCTTTCTGGCGGCCAAAGCCCTTGACCTCGATCACCGACAGCCCCTGAACGCCGACCTCTTGCAAGGCCTCTTTGACTTCATCAAGTTTGAAGGGCTTGATGATGGCTTCGATCTTTTTCATGGGGTGCCTCCCTGTGGCATGTCTTGGGTTAGGGGTGGATCATTTGCGCGATAGGGCGTCCATTGTGCGGGCCTGAGTTTGCGGTATCAGCTGGGGGATTTGAAGGGGCGCGATGTGAAATTATGCATAGCGCCTAAAATTCGGGCAAAATGAAAACATTTGGGAATTCGCAATGACAGAACTGCTTACAGCCGCACAGCTGCGCAGCCTTGAACAGGCGGCCATCGAGTCGGGCGCAGTCACGGGGCTGGAGTTGATGGAGCGCGCAGGCGCCGGAGTGGTCGAAGCGGTTCTGGAGGAATGGCCGGAACTGGCGACAGGCGCGCACCGCGCCGTGGTGCTGTGCGGGCCGGGCAACAACGGCGGCGACGGGTTTGTCGTGGCGCGGTTGTTGGCAAAGCGGGGTTGGGAGGTGGAGGTGTTCTTCTACGGGGTGAAGGACAAACTGCCCGCGGACGCATCGAGGAACTATGAACGCTTCGCAGTCGATCACAGCATCGTTCCGCTCGGCTTTCCGGTCGCCACCGTGGCCGCGCAAGCAGCATTTGCGGAGGTCGCAAGCAGCACAAAGGACATTGCGGCCAATCCGGAACAAGTCGATGCGCCGCCCTTTCTGGTTGTCGACGCCCTCTTTGGCATTGGTCTGAGACGGCCCATCACCGGCCTGTCCGACCTCATGCAGCGCATGGACTACCTCTCTGTGTTTCCCGACCTGAACAA
>CALCPC010000651.1 GCA_937900975.1 uncultured Paracoccaceae bacterium | reverse complement strand
TGGGTGGCGGCGCAAAAACGCCTCCATTTGGGGCATCTTGGCCATGTTTTCGGGATAGTCGTAGCCGTAGGCGCGCAGCGTAACCATTTGCCAGGGGATGCGGTCATGCTCAAAGAAGGTTCTTTGGTGGGGCATGATCTCGTGATTGGCGGGCAACGGCGCGCCGGTGGCGAGGGTTACGGCCTCCTCTCGAAACGCGGCGAAACGGTCCCGAAGCTCTGCCGCGGCGGGAAAATGGGGCAGCACATCCACCACCGCCGGTGTCCTGAAGGCGATGTTGTAGGGGCGGCGGATAACCTCCCGCCAGAAGCGATAGTGCCAGGGCCCCCATTTGAGGATCTTTTTCAATCGGCGGCGCATCGGGCTTTGAGTCATGACGCCGGTCTAGCGCAAGGGGCAGGGCGGTGAAAGGGGCGCGCCCAGTCCTGTTGATCGCTTGCGGTGCACTGGCGCGCGAGATCCTGGCGCTGAAGGCCGCCAATGGCTGGGATCATTTGGACCTCACCTGTCTGCCGGCCGATCTGCACCTTTGGCCGGATCGGATCCCAGATGCGGTGGAGGCCGCGGTGCTGGCCGCGCGTCCGGCCTATGACGCGATTTTCGTGGTCTATGCCGATTGCGGCACGGGCGGTTTGCTGGCCGACCGCTGCCAGGCCTTGGGCGTCGAGATGATCGCGGGTCCGCATTGCTACAGTTTTTTCGACGGCAACGCGGCCTTTGCTGAGAGACAAGACACCGAATTCACAGCCTTTTTCCTGACAGACTTTCTGGTGCGTCAGTTCGATGCGTTCGTGTGGCGCCCCATGGGGCTCGACCGCCATCCAGAGCTTCGGGATATGCTGTTCGGCAATTATGACCGGTTGATCTACCTCGCTCAGACCGAAGACCGGGCGCTGAATGAGAAGGCGGAGGCGGCAGCCCACCGTCTCGGCCTGAGGTATGAGCGTCGGTTCACCGGCTATGGCGACCTGGCAACGGCGCTTGGGGGCGTTGCCTGATGGGGCGATGCGGCCCCGCCCCGCCGCGTTCGAACCCGGTCGCCACGATTGCGGCGGTTTGGCGAGACGCCCGGCCTGTCCACCGCAGCGCCGGCGATCAGCGCGCCAGGGCAGGGGTTAGAGATATTCTGCCCGCACCAAGCCATACTTGGCCATCTTCTCATTCAGCGTACGCCGCGGCAGCGCAAGTTCCGCCATCACTGACGAAACCGCACCACGGTTGCGCCGGAGCGCGTTGTCGATCAGCATTTTCTCGAAGGCTTCGACATGTTCGCGCAGCGGTTTTTCCGCGCTGACCTCCAGAATGTTCGCTTGCCCCATCTCGTCGTCGTTGAGGAGGTTGGCGATCCCCTCCTCTCCCCGGCGCTTTTGCAGAACCGCGCGTTCGGCCACGTTCATTAGCTGGCGGATGTTGCCGGGCCAGCGGTTCTGGATCAATTGTGCCGCCTCCTCGGCTGAAATCTCGGGCGCGTCGCAGCCGTAATCCTCGGCAAATCGCGCGCAGAAACGGTTGAAAAGCATCAGAATATCCTCCCCGCGTTCGCGCAAGGGCGGGGTCGTGATCTGTAGCGCTGCAATCCGGAAAAAGAGGTCGGGGCGAAAGCCTTCGGGCGCCTCGTTGATCTGCCGGATTTGGGAGGAGACGGCGATAAGGCGAAAGTTCAGCGGCGCCTGGCTGGTGTCGGCGGCGTCGGCGCGGGCCAGTTCGGTGTAAAGCCGGGCCTGCAGAGCCTCGGACATCGTTTCGATGTTTTCAAGACAGAGCGTCCCGTCATGGGCGCGGGCGAGCGCTGGCAACACCGCCGGATCGTCGCTGGGACCGAAGAGCGTTTGGCTCAGCACGTCCTCGGGCTCCGCCGCGCAATTGACATAGACAAAGCTTTTGCCGCGGCGTGGTCCGCAGGCGTGCAAGGCATGGGCGATCAGGCTTTTGCCCGTCCCCGTCTCGCCCGAGATCAGCACATTCGCATCGGCTTGCGAGATATCGAGGATCGTCTCCCGCAACCGCTCAATCACCTGGCTAGAGCCCGCAAGCTTGCGCAAAAGCAGCGTGCCGTCCGTCAGCTCTCGCCGGAGGTGGCGGTTGTCGAGCGCGAGCCTCCGGGCGGTGGCCGCGCGCTTGACAAGATCGGCCAAACGCTCAGGGTCGAAGGGTTTTTCGATAAAGTCATAGGCGCCGAGACGCATCGCCTCCACCGCCAAGGCAACATCGCCGTGGCCCGTGATCAGGATCACCGGCAGCCCGGGATCAAGCGCGATCAGCCGGCGCAACAAGGCCATGCCGTCCATCCCCGGCATCTTGATGTCGCTGACGATCACGCCGGGAAAATCGGCGTCGATGGCCTTTAGCAGCGCCTCGGCCCCGTCATGGGCGTCGGCGAGGCAGCCCGAAAGGTTAAGCCATTGCTGGATGGAGCGGCGCATATCGGCCTCATCATCCACAATCGCGACGCGGATCTTGTCGGACATTGGTTTCACTCCGCTGCTTGGGGGGTGGCGGCGTCGGCGCGGGGAAGCTGAAGCTCAAACATCGCGCCGCGCGGGACGGCGTTGCGGGCGCTTAACCGTCCGCCAAGCTCGCCCGCGATGCCCGCCGAGATGGCGAGGCCAAGGCCCGTGCCCTCCCCGGGTTTTTTGGTGGTGTAGAAGGGTTCGAACAGGGCATCGGGGTCGTCGATGCCGGTGCCGTTGTCGCGCACGGCAAGCGTCACGTGCCGGCCCTGAACGACCATAATCTCGATCATCGGGTTGGGCTCGCCCTCAACCGCGTCGACGGCGTTGCGCAAAAGATTGACGATGATTTGGTCGAGCCGGACAGCATCCGCGCGCACCGGGACCGGCGCGGGGGGCAGCATTTTGCGCACCTCGATCCGGCTGCCGCGAAGCTGCGGTGCCATCATCGACAGGCTGCCATCGACCGCGTCGCGCATATCGACAACCCGGTCGCCATCGGCGCCCTTGCGGGCAAAGGATTTCAGCTGTCGGGTGATCGCGCCCATGCGTTCGATCAGATCGTCGATGCGGTGAAAACTGGTCACGGCCTCATCCGGGCGCCCGCGTTTGAGAAGAAGGCGCGCCCCGGCAAGATACGTGCGCATCGCGGCCAGGGGCTGGTTCAACTCATGGCTGACAGCGGCCGACATCTGGCCAAGCGCCGCGAGTTTCGAGGCCTGTTCCAAGCTTTGCTCGGCCGATTGCAGGTTCCGTTCCACCCGGCGGCGTTCCTCAATTTCTTCGCTGAGGCGGGCATTGAGGCGGCGAAGCTGATCGGATTCAGCGGCGATCCGCTGCGATTGGCGGGCCAGGCGTTTGTTGCCAAGCCAAAGCCCGCCCGCAATCATCAGCGACAAAATCATGATCTCAAGCGCGACAACCCCCGCAACGCGGCTGCGCACCTCCCCCAGTGTCGCGAAATAGGTCAGGCGCCAGCCGCGGAAGGTCGTGCGGTATTCGCTTTTCAACAAGTGCTGGTTGTTGAGAAACACATAGGGGTTGTCGGCGTTGCTGCGCGGCCCCAATGTCAGCTCCAACGCGTTTGGCGGTGGCGCAGAGGCGATGATATCGGTCAGCGTTCCGCGTCGCCAGATCGGGTTCGAGGCCAAGATCACGCGGTCCTCGCTGTCGGTTACGGCCACAACGGCCGAGCGGCGACGCCAGCTTTCCTCAAGCCGGCCAAGATCGACATGGACAACGACGATGCCCAAAAGCTCATTACCCGTTTCGATTTTCCGTGAGTATTGGAACGACAGCGGTCCGTGGTCGCCTTCGAACCCCGAGACGCTGAAGACGGTGCCGGGGTTCCGGCGGGCGTTGATAAAGAACGCTCGGGCCGAAAGGTTGGTGCCGATGTTGCGTCGGCGGGAGGAGGCGACAACCCGCCCCTCACCGTCGAGAAGGTCGATCTCGGCGGCGTTGATCTCCTCCTTGAACTCAATCAGGCGTTGGGAGGTGTCCTGATAATCGTTGGAACGCAGGTCCGCGATAAAGACGGGGTCGCGGGCAAGGAGAAGCGGAACCAGCGACTGACGTTCGAGCATCCCCACCATGTTGCCCGAGTAGAGCGCCGCGGTCAGTTGGCTGTCGGCGCGAAGGCTGTCCGAAAAGCGCCGCGTCAGAAGATCGTTCGACGCGACGATCAGCGCAAGACCGGCGGCGGCGGCCAAAAG
>CALCPC010000650.1 GCA_937900975.1 uncultured Paracoccaceae bacterium | reverse complement strand
ATCCGCCCCCAGCCTCGAGGCCTCGGACTGCATGCGGGGAATGCCCGGCTCCCTGCAACCCCGGTCCCCCACGGCCAGCCCCGTAACGCCCGGGCCGATCTCAGTCACGACGCCAGAGGCCTCATGCCCCAACACCATCGGCGCGTTCACGACGAATGGGCCGATTTTGCCATGGGTGTAGTAATGCACGTCACTCCCGCACACGCCCACGGTGTGGATCGCGATCCGCACATCTTCGGGGCCAAGCGTGCCGGGCAAATCAATCTCGCGCAGCGACAGCCGGTTGGCCTGTTCCAGAACCAATGCTTTGCCCATTTCACAGCCCTCCTTGCAGGCTTAGCCCGCCTCCACCGCCAACAGCTTCGCGGCGGTGATTTCGTCGGTCACAAGCGTGTCCACAAATTTGCGGTTCAGCGCCGCATGGATGATCGGAACCTTGTGCACCCCACCAGCGGCCAAAATGACGTTTTCGATTTTCGCCATATCGTCGAGCGACATGCCCACGACGCGGTTGTTGATCTCATGATCAATCAGGTCACCGTTGGCATCCAGGATATGGCCCGTGATGTCGCCGACGCCGCCCTTGGCGACCAGCTCTTCACGGGTGATGTCGCGCGGCAGCGCGTCCCGCACCAGGAGGGAGCTATCGAGATCGCCCGTCGCCAAGGCGATGGCCCCGCAGCGGCGGATTTTATCCAGCATCTCTTCGATGATCTCTTGCTGCATGAACAGCGCCTGACTGTCGGCACTGCTGGCGTAAAGCGGCGCGGTGAAAAAACTGTGCTCGGCATTGCACAGAGCGGCCAGGCGCGTTGTGATCTCATACCCGTTCACGTCCGATCCGCGCGACACGCCGCCCATGAGCGACACGATCTCAAGATCCGGGCGGTCGAGTGGCTGCATATGCCGCGTGGCGAGGGTGAGCGTGTAGCCCCACGACATGCCGAACCGGGTCAATTCCCCGTCCTGCAACAGATCGCTCAGATGCGCGCCGAGCCCCGCCGCGACCAGGGGCGTGACGGATCCCGCGTCCTGCGGCGTCGGCACGACCACCGCGCGCAGAAGGCGAAAACGCCGCTCTAGCTCCCATTCCAACTCGGCGGCGGCGGCAAAGACGGAATCCACGCTGACCCGCAAAATCCCCCGACGCCGCGCCTCGCTTAACGCTTTGTTGACGCGCAACCTGGTGATCCCGAACCGCTTGGCCGCATCGGCCTGGGTCATCCCCTCGACCTCGCAAGCCCAGGCCAGGCGCACCAAAAGCTGCTCATCGGGGTCGATCTGATCGAGTTTTATGTATCGAGACATGGCGGGGTCCTACCTGAAGGTAGCTGAGCTAACGACACCATCGGCGAAAAGGAAACGGATCACTTCACCGCCCCCATCGTCAGGCCGCGCACCAATTGTTTGGACGCGATCAGCGCAAAGATCAGGACCGGGATCACGATCAGGGTCGAGGTCGCCATGATCTTACCGTAGGGCAAATTGTACCCCTCCATGAACGACACGGCCATGGCGGGGGCCGGTTTGGCATCGTTGCGGGGCAAGACCAGGCCGAACATCAATTCGTTCCACGAAAAGATGAAGGAAAAGATCGCCGAAACCGCGACACCCGGCATCGCCAAAGGCAGGCAAATCTTGCGCATGATGGTGAATTGCGACGCGCCTTCCATCCGCGCGGCTTCATCCAAATCGTAAGGGATCCCCCGGAATTGGTCGGTCACGATCCAAATCACGATGGGTAGGTTAAACGTCAGGTAGATCAGGATCAGCGTGATGTGCCGGTCCAACAGATCCAATTGCCGCGCGATGAGGAAGAACGGCAGCGCCAGGACAATCGGGCTGACCATTCGGTTGGTGATGAACCAGAACCACAGGTCCTTCTTGCCGCGGAACTCGAACCGCGCCAGCGCGAAGGCCGCAGGCACCCCCAACACAAGCGCAAGCAGCGTCGTGCTGACCGAGATGATTAGGGAGTTGATCAGCGTCTCCCAAACGCCGTCCTCGAACAGCGCCTCGCGATAATTGTCGAGCGTCGGCTCAAAAATCCACGCCGGCGGCGCCTCAAGCGCGACGACCTGCGTTTTCAGGGACGTGGTAACCATCCAATAAAACGGAAACACGCAGATCAGGATGATCACAAGGATAAGGCCGATCTGGATCAGGCCGGGGCGTTGGGCGAGCATGGGCCTTACACCTCCTTATAGAAGACGCGGATGTAGATCTGCGCCAGCACGATGGTGATCGCCAACAGGATGATCGCCTGGGCCGAGGCGAGGCCCTGGTCAAAGGTCCGGAAGCCCACCCTTTGGATCATCAAGGATATGAATTCGGTCGACGCACCCGGACCGCCCCGGGTTAGCGTGAACACCATATCGAACAGTTTTAGTGTGTCCGCCGTGCGCAGGATCAAAACCGCCACCAGA
>CALCPC010000649.1 GCA_937900975.1 uncultured Paracoccaceae bacterium | reverse complement strand
CCGTGCCGCCCCCCGGCGATGACAGCGCAACGGGCCTTTAACGCCCGACCCCTCCGGCGCTCGCCCCGGATGTGGGGCAGCACCTGCCCCGCCACCCAGCGCTGCCCCTTCGGCAAAAACCAAAAACCCCTGCGCCACCAGCCCAAAACGCTCGGGCGACACCACGCGCGCCCGCAGAGCGCCAGCCCCTAGGCCCCTATGCCCCTATGCCCCTGACGACACCACCCGACCCTGCAGGACACCGGCCCCACCCCCACACCCTTCGGGGCCTGCCCCAGCGCAACCAGCCCTGATGCCTCTGGCCACATCAATCGGCCACGCTGGGCGATGGTCTGAGCCCCACAGCCTATGGGCTGAGCCCCTGTGCCATCGGCCCCTATGCCCCTGGCGACACCACCCAGCACCGCAGGGCACCGGCCCCATCCCCACACCCGGCGGGGCCAGCCACTGCGCCACGGGCCCCTATGCCCGTGGCCACATCACGGGGCACCAGCCCAAAGGCCCAAACCCCGCGCGTTTAGCCCCAGCACCACGAGCCCCCATGCCTCCGGCAACACCACCCTGCCCCGCCGGGCGCTGGCCCGTTCCGCATTGCCTGCGGCACCGGCCCCATTGCGGTTCGGCGGGCGGTCTTTTACCACCGGGCAAAATCCAAGACGGAGTCGCGCATGTCCCAGATCACGCCCGCGCTGACCGCAACCGCGCTTTACGGCGTGCTTTGCGGTCTCTTGCACATCTGGCTTGGCCTCAGCGTCGGGGCCGCGCGCGCCAAGCTTAAGATCTTTATGGGCGATGGCGGCGATCCCTACATGATCCGGGTCATGCGCGGACAACTGAACTTTGTCGAGAATGTGCCGCTTGCCTTAGGCATGCTGGTGATCGCCGCTTTGCTTGGCCTGCCGGCTTGGGCGGTCCATATCTTAGGCATAACGCTGGTTGTGGGGCGCATCCTGCACGGCATCCACTTTACCCGCCGCGATGCGCCGGGTTGGCAGCGGATGGTGGGGACACTGCTGACCACAAGTGTGCAGGCCGTTCTGATCTTGGCGCTGCTCACGTTCTCATTTGGGGGAATAGTCTGATGTCGACCGATCTTTCGCGCCTGGCCGAAGAAGCCCTTGCCGCAGCCAAAGCGGCGGGTGCCGCCGGCGCCGATACGCTGGCCATCGACAGCGATCACGTCGCGATGGCGCTGCGCGAGGGCACGCTGGAAACGGCGGAGCGCGCCCAAGGGATCGAGCTTGGCTTGCGCGTCTTTGTCGGACAGCGCCAGGCGACGGTGTCAATCTCGGACACGCGCAGCGCGGCGATCCGGTCCATGGCCGAACGCGCGGTGGCCATGGCGCGCGAGGCGCCCGAGGATCCCTATTGCGGTCTTGCCGACCCTGCCCAACTGGCCACAGAGCGCGATGCCACAGCGCTTGGCCTGGCCGCCGCGGCTGCGCAGCCAAGCCCCGAGGCCTTGACCGAAACCGCGCGCCGGACCGAGGCGGCCGCCCTTGCCGTGCCCGGCGTCGATCAGGTCAGCGATGTCGGCGCGGCGACCAGTTCGATGCGCGTCCATCTGGCCGCGAGCAACGGTTTTTCGGGCGGGTACGCGCGCACCAGCCATCAGATCCACTGTGTCGCCATCGCCGGCACCGGGCTGGAGATGGAGCGGGACTACTGCGTCGAAAGCCGCATGATCGGCGCTGACATGCCGGAGGCCGAGACCGTCGGCACCCAAGCGGGAGAGCGCGCAACCGCGCGGCTGGGGGCGAAAAAACCCCCCACCGGCGCCTTTCCCGTGCTGTTCGATGAACGCGTCGCCAACAGCCTGATCGCGCATCTTTCCGCGGCCATCAGCGGCGCCGCAGTGGCGCGTGGCACCAGCTGGTTAAAGGATGCGATGGGCGAGCGGGTGTTGCCCGCAACGCTGGACCTTGTCACCGATCCGCTGACGCCGGGGCTCTCAGCCTCGCGCCCCTTCGACGCGGAAGGGCTGCCCACGGCCACGCGGAAATTGGTGGAGGCGGGTGTTCTAACCTCCTGGGTTCTCGATCTTGCCAGCGCGCGGAAGCTGGGCGTCGCGCCCACCGGCGATGCCACGCGCGGGCCGTCGGGGGTCCCGTCGCCAAGCCTTGGCAACCAGCACCTGACACCCGGCGCGCAGAACCAAGCCGCGCAGCTCGCCGAGATGGGTGAGGGGCTTCTCGTCACGACGCAGCTGGGCCTGCCGCTGAC
>CALCPC010000648.1 GCA_937900975.1 uncultured Paracoccaceae bacterium | reverse complement strand
CCGATGGGGTCATACCCGGCCTGGCGCGGGCTGCTGCCCCGCACCCCGCGCGCGTCTACCAGGGTCGTAAGACGGTGCATGGTCCCCCCCTGGTTCGCGGTGCGCCGCGAACCCGACCGATGGGACCACGCCAGGGCGGGCACGGGCTTCGCCGCCGCGCTGCGCGCTCGGCTAAGGGCACAACTGCCCGTGGGTCAAAAAACGGTACATGATCCCACCTTGGTTTGCGGCGCGCCCAACCCAACCTATGGCATCACGCCGCGGCCTGGCGTGGGCTTCGCCGCCGCGCCCCGCGCGCGACTTGGAGCGCTTCTGCCCGTGAGACGGAAAACGGCGCTGGATCCCGGCTTGGTTCGCGGCGCGCCCCTAACCGTCCGATGGGCTCATACCCGGCCTGTCGCGGGCTGCTGCCCTGCACCCCGGCGCGCGTCAGCCCGGGTCGTAAACCGGCGCTTGAGCCCGCCCGGGTTCGCGGCGCGCCGCTAACACGACTGTTGGCACCAAGCCGCGGCCTGGCGCGGGCTTTGCCGCCGCGCTGCGCGCTCGGCTAAGGGCGCTTCTGCCCGTGAGCCGGGAGACGGTGCTCCATGTCACCCCGGTCCGCGGCGCGCCCATTGCGCCGGCAGCCCGCGGGTTCGGCTGCGGCCCGCGCGGGCCGGTTCGCCATTCCTGGCGGCGTGGCGGCGGGTTGGGGCCAGCGGGCGGTGCTTGCCTTTCTGCGCTACGGCGGCGCTTTTGGCTTGGCTAGGTCGGCTGGAGGGCCACAACGATGACGGAGACATTGTCGGGGGCGCCTTCGGCCAGCGCCTCTTCCACCAGCGCCTCGGAGATGGTCGAGGGGTCGGGGCCCGCGTCGATGATCTCGGAAATCCGCGCCTCCCCCACGCAGCAGGTAAGGCCGTCGCTGCACAGCAACAAACGTTCATCGAGGGCCAGGGGCGTTGCGATATACTCGACCTCCACGCTTGGGCGCACGCCGACGGCGCGGGTGATGATGTGGCGATGCGGATGGCTCTCCGCGTCTTCGGCGGCGACGGAGCCCCGGTCGATCAGATCCTGCACCACCGAGTGATCGCGCGTCAGCCGTGTCAGCCCGCTTGGCCGCCAAAGATAGGCGCGGCTGTCGCCGGCCCAGACGATGTGGCCGATGCCGGACTGCAGCAACGCCGCAACCACCGTGCTGCCCATGAGACCGATTCGCGACTGCCGCGCATAGCCGTAGATGGCCTCATTGGCGCCCTCGACCGCGCTGCGCAGGTCTCGGGCGGGCCCGGCCTTTTGCCGCATCCCCGACAAAGCGTCGGCAACCAAATCGGCCGCCAGGTCGCCGTGCCCGTATCCGCCCATTCCGTCAGCGACGGCCCAAAGCCCCTGCGCGGGGTCGGTCAGCAGCGAATCCTCATTGCTTTCCCGGACGTTCCCCGGATGCGTGCGGCCTGCGCCGATTGGGCGAAGCTCCGGCGTCTCGCGTGAGGGGGGAATTGTGACCGGTTTGCTCAACGGGCGGCCTTACTGCCGGGATGCCTGCCCGAACCGTCTGCGGATGTGTCAACCATAAGTTACCTTTGCCACAAATTGACGGTGGATCAACGCTATAGTACAGATAGACTTTAGGAAATCCTGTCCATCCCAGAGAGTGTTGAACGATGATCCGCACAATCGGAAGTGTATTCGCCCTTGCCCTCCTGCCTGCGTTTAGCATCGCAGAAGAGATGACGGATGAGGAGCTTGCCGCGCTGTTCGAAAGCCAGCGCGACGCCTTGGAAAGCGTCACCAGCGGCCTTGGCCAGGCGCGCGGCCTGCCCGTTGGCGCCACGCGCGGGCTGACATTGGTGAAGCTGGAAACCCCGGCGGAAGAGACCGTGGCGACAGAGACCGAAAAGCGCGGTTTCCAGGTCGCCGACGACCCCCAAGAGGACGTGCCGGCACCGCAGCCGGAGCTGACCTATGCTGAGTTTGCGCCCGAGTATCAGATTAATGTGCGCATCACGTTCGATTACGATTCTGCGGCGCTGCGCGCGGATCAAAAGCCGCAGCTTCAGCAGCTTTGCCGGGTCATGAAAGCCACAGATATCGAGAAGTTTCGCGTTGTCGGCCACACCGATGCCCAGGGCTCGGAGACGTATAATGAGCGTCTGTCCCGCCTGCGCGCCGAGGAGGTGGAGCGCTTTTTCGTCAGCGATTGCGGCATCGCCGGCACACGGATCGAGGCCATCGGCGTGGGAGAGCGTTTCCCAGCGGACAGCAGCAACCCGGACGCCGGTGAAAACCGCCGGGTTGAGTTCCAGGCGTTGAGCTAACGCGCTTCGGTCCAGATGCGCCGGGCCGCAGTGTTTAGCGGCGCCAGGTAGATCCTTCCCACCCGGCACAACCCCGGATGGGGGTCGGCGCGCGAAGTTTGGAAATGGCTAGCCAAATAAACGCACGGCGCTGGCCGTGCGTTTTTTTATGCCCTGTGTCCCAGGCGCCGGATCATTTCGCGCTGGGCGAGACGAACATATAGAACCACTCCCCCTTAAAAGCCGGGTCCGCCTCCCGCGCGGCGGCAATCTCGGCGCGGCGCCAGTCGAGATACGGACCGGCGGCTTCGCGGATCGGGCGTGTTTCCAGCGCGATGGGCGTGGTCGTGACGAACGCAACGGCGATCTCGCGCCGGAAGGGTGCCGCGACCTGCAAAGGCAACGCGCTGTCGGCGGCGCCGATGCTGAAGGACGCGCCCGGCGTTAAGCGTACTGGATCGAGCACGGCGTTCGGCAGAAGATGAACCACCATCCCGTTGCCGTCGAAATAGTCGATATGCGCCCAGCCGGCATAGGCTGCTGGGCTGTCTTCGATGGCAACCGAAAGCTCCAGAAACTCTCCCTCCGTGACATCGTAGACGCGCGCAAAGCCTTCTGCGCCGACGACTTTTGGATTGGTCAAGTGTTCGGTCGATTGTGGCAGTCCCAGCGTTTCGATCCGGTCGAGCAGGTGGCATGTCGGTCTTGGCAGGACCCGCAGTGCATCGACCACGGGAATGTCGCCGCCAAGATGCGCGCGCAGCGCGGCGGCGACAGGTGGCGCGGCTGCGGCCTCTGGCACATGGCCGCGCAGGATCAACGCGACGGCCTCGGGGTCGACCTCGGCGCGGAAGAGCGCGCAGTCGATGCTTGTAAGGATCTAGGCCACGCGTTCTCTCGGGGAGGTTTCGGAAGACAGCGCGCCGGGCGCCATGAAGGCGCTCGCGGCGGCGACGGAAAGGGGATCGATCTCGCCATCCCCGCTCCACGCAAGCGCTGCGCGGCCCGCGCGGGCGGGCAGGGGCGCGGGGGGCAGCTCTGCCGCGTCGGGCCGGCTGTTGAGGGCCGGTGCCGCATTGGGCGCATCGGGGCTAAGTGCCAAGCGATCGCCAACACTGGCGCGGAGTGTATCGCCGGGGGGCGGCGCGCCCTCTGCCCGCGCGACATCCGCGGGAACCGCGGCCACCGGCGTGGCCTCAAGGGCCGCCGACGCGGGGGACGCCGCCGGCGCCGGCAGGGGTTGCTGGCCAAGCTCAGCGCCGGAGAACGCAACCTCAGACGCCCGTTCAGGCGGCCTTTCGCCGGCAATCAGCCGTTGGGAGGGCGGCGCCCGGTCCGCAGCCCGGTCACTGTCGGGGGGGAGCAGGGGCACCGGCGCCGCATCCGCCGCAACCGCAAGCGCCGTGGCGGTGGGTTGGGGTGCGGGTTCGCGGGGGGCCGCCGGCGCTGTTGGCAGCGGTGTTGGACGCGCGGTGACGGCTTCGGTTTGCAGGCTGTCCAAGGTGTTCGCCGTCGCGGCCGCGCGCGCCGCCAGCCGCGGTGGCACGACCGGGCGCGCCGCGACCGGCGTGCTTGGTGCAGCAGGCGCTACGGCCGCCACTGGCGCCGCAGGCGCCAC
>CALCPC010000647.1 GCA_937900975.1 uncultured Paracoccaceae bacterium | reverse complement strand
GTCACAGCAATGCATCCGGCGGTCCAATCGGCGCCGGTGCGGTCGATCTTGGGCCGCGGGCCGCCATGGATAAAGATGTCGCCCCCCGGGTTCACGCCCGCCGCCTCGGCCCGGGCAACATCGGCACGGTTGGGATAGTTGATCCCAAGGCTCAAATGAAAATCCGAGCGGGGGTTTTTGCGGTCGATAAAATACAGCCCTTCGGGCGTGCGCCCATCGCCCTCGACCGTCTTATGCCCCGCCGGCTGGAACCCAAGCTCAACCGGGTATTGGCGCAGCGATTGTCCCGCACGCAAAAGCCACATCCGCCGTTCCGATTTCGACACCAAGACCTGATCGGCGGCGGGAAGGCGGCCCAGGTCGCGCCCACCGCAGGCGCTTGCCAAACCGGCCAGCCCGGCAAACAGCACAGACCGGCGCAAAACATCTCGGCGCATCGTCACTCTCCATCTTGCCTGCTCGTTTTTCGGGCAGTCTAGCGGCGGGTTCGGCGACAAAACAAGGGCCTCACGCGGGGCGGCGGGGTTTGCGTTGTGCCCGCGCAACGGCGGTCCTGGCCGCCCGGCAGTCCCCCACGGCGGCGCCAGCCTTACGCGGGTCGGACGCGCCCCAAAGCGTGCCGTCGGCATCGATCCGGATCGCTTGGGCACCGCCGATGCCAACGGCCGGCGTCACGACGGCATGCCCGCGCGCGGTCAGCGCGGCCCGGACCCCGGTTCCATAGCCGGTCTCAAGCTGAAGCCCGTCGTCGCCCGGAAAGCTGCGCGGCGCGGCGATCGCAGTTTGCGGATCGAGGCCGTAATCCACCACATTGGTCAGAAACCGCGCGTGGCCGGCGGCCTGGTACTGCCCCCCCATCACGCAAAACGGCATCACGATCCGCCCCCCCCGCCGCAGCATCGCGGGGATGATGGTGTGCATCGGACGCTTGCCCGGACCCGCCTCGTTCGGATGCCCCGCGTCCAGCGTAAAGCCCGCCCCGCGATTGTGGAACAGGATCCCGTAGCGGTCGCTGGCAAGCCCAGAGCCGAAGCTGTCAAAAATCGAATAAATCAGCGAGACTGCCATCCGGTCGCGGTCGACGACCGTCAGACAGATCGTCTCGCGGTGGACGGCTTCTGTCAGACGCGCCGGCGCCTCCATCGCCCGCTCCATATCGATCAGCGCGGCAAGCTTGGCCGCGGTGCCGGGCGCCAGCATCCGGTCGAGATAGGGCGCGCTGGCCGCGGGATCGGCGACAAACCGGTTGCGGGCGTCATAGGCAAGCTTCGCGGCCTCTGCCTCCAAATGCACGCGATCCACCCCGGTCGGATCCAGCGACGCAAGGTCAAAGCCGCTGAGGATATTGGCCATCAGAATGGCTGCAGCACCCTGGCCGTTCGGCGGCAGCTCGATCAGATCCCAGCCGCGATACTGTCCCGCAATCGGTGTGACGTACTCCGCCTCTTGCGCGGCGAAATCGTCGAGTGTGTGGATGCCGCCGGCGGCGGTCAGGGCTGCGACCATGTCCGCGGCAACCGGGCCTTCGTAAAAACCCGCGCGCCCCTCGGTCGCGATCAGGCGAAGCGCCTCGGCCTGTTTTGGCGCGCGGAACACCTGGCCCGGCGACAGGGGCGCACCGCCCGACAGGTAAAAGTCACGGCCGCGGCCCTGCAACGTCGCGGCACTTTCCGCCCAGTCCCGCGCCACGCGGGGGGCCGCAGGCACGCCCTGCTCGGCATAGTGGATGGCCGGCGCAAGGCAGGTCTTCAGTCCAAGCCGTCCCCAATCGCTGGCCAACTTGACGAACCCGTCGACGGCCCCGGGCACCGTCACCGCCGCGGCACTGCGTGGATCGATCTCCGCCCCGGCCGCGCGCAACCGGCTGGAGTCAAGCGCGGCCGGCGCGGCGCCCGAGGCGTTAAGCCCGATGACGCGATCCTCCCCGCCCGGATTGATCAGCGCAAAACAATCGCCGCCGATGCCCGACATATGCGGCTCACAAAATCCAAGAAGAACGGCCGCAGCAACGGCGGCATCGACAGCATTGCCGCCCTGCTCCAACATCTGGATCGCCACTTTGCTGGCCAAAGGGTGGGAGGTTGCGGCCATCCCGTTCTCGGCAATGGCAAGGGACCGGCCGGGGCCTGAGAAAGTGTGCATCGGCTTCTCCGGGGCAAAGCGTCTGCGGCGCTGATAGCCCGGGCGCCCCGCGCACTCCAGAAAAAAATCCTTTGGGAAGGTGACCCTGACCCGTCGGTATTAGTGGGGGCTGATAGCCGACGGGCCAGGGCTGATATCGCTCGCTTGAGCAACGCTTAAAACCTGTGCCAGGAACCGGGCGGGGCTTTAGCCAAAATGTGGTTCTTTGATGTTCACATTCGCAACCCCTGATTGCTTGCCAAAGCGGCCGCGATCAGGAACACTTTGCCCATGTCCATTGCGCCGCCCCCCCTGCCCGAAAGATCCGCGCACGACGTTGTCGCGTTCCACCGCCGGGAATTGGCGCTGATCATGCCGGTCTATGGGCGGATGGTCGCCGCTGGGGAATGGCGGGACTATGGGATCTCGATGCAGCGGGAGGTTGCGGTTTTCGCGATTTTCCGCCACGCGGCCGAGCATCCGATGTACCGCATCGAAAAACGCCCGAAGCTGGCGCTGCGCCAGGGCATGTATGCGGTGATTGGCATGGATGGGCGCATCTTAAAGCGCGGGTCAGAGCTGCCGCTCGTTTTGCAGGTGTTGGAGCGTAAGCTGATCCGCGCTGTGCGAGACTAGCGGCGCGCTGGCCTTCAGGGTGAATAAGCGTTTAAAGGCCCGCGGCAAACCCGATAGGCTTACGCCTGACCCAGAACCCAAGAGGTAATTTATGCCCCAGCGTCTGCACCTTGTTTTCGGAGGCGAGTTGGTGGATCCGCAGTCAAACACCTTCCGCGATGTCGACGATATCGACCTTGTGGGGATCTTCCCCGATTACGCCAGTGCCTATGACGCCTGGAAATCGGCCGCGCAGCGGACCGTGGACAACGCGCATATGCGCTACTTCATCGCGCATCTTCACCGGTTGCGCGATGAAGAGCGTGAGGCAAGCGCGACCGAGGAGCTTGGCTAAAAGCCGATGGCACGATCGCTTGGCGTTGCGGCCTATCTGGGCCTGTCGCGGCTTGCCTACCTGCCCGGGCGCGCGGTCAAA
>CALCPC010000646.1 GCA_937900975.1 uncultured Paracoccaceae bacterium | reverse complement strand
CGCTTTTCTTCGTGCTTTTTAGTGCGTTGAACAAGATCGGGGCCTCCATCGTGCCGATCAACCCGGATCTCCGCCTTGCCGAGCTGTGCTATTTGATCGGTCATGCCGAGCCTGCTTTGGTCATCTCCATCCCCGCGCGGGTGGAGGAACTGTCGCAAGCCATTGCCCAGACCGATCTGGACCTTGCCGCGATCACCCCGGACGCGCCGCTGCCATCCCCCCGCCCGGATGCAAGCGTGGCCGTCGCCGCAGCGGGCGACGCAACCGAGGCGGCCGTGCTGTACACCTCCGGCACCACGGGAGAGCCGAAAGGCTGCGTGCTGCCCAATGCCTACTTCCTGCTGGCTGGGCGTTGGTACGCGGACTTGGGCGGGATCGCCGCGCTAACAACCGATGGTGAGCGGATGATCACGCCGCTGCCGATCTTCCACATGAACGCGATGGCCTATTCGTTTATGGCGATGCTGACCGTTGGCGGGTGCTTGATCGCGTTGGATCGCTTTCACCCGCGCACATGGTGGGCAAATGTCGCGGCCAGCGGTGCCACCTGTTTGCACTACCTCGGCGTGATGCCCTCCCTTCTGATGGGCCTGCCGAAGACGGCTGTTGAAACACAGCATAAGGTCCGCTTCGGATTTGGCGCGGGGATTGATCCCAAGCTGCAGGTCGGTTTCGAGGCGCGCTATGGCTTCCCCTTGGTCGAGGCCTGGGCCATGACCGAAACGGGCGCGGGCGCGGTGATTGCCGCCAGTGATCCGGATCGTTTGGTCGGGCAATCCTCCTTGGGGACCGCAAGAGGCTGGGTCGAAGCCCGCGTCGTCGATGACACGGGCGCGGAAGCCGCGCCAGGCACACCGGGAGAGCTGTTGGTGCGCCACAAGGGCGATACCCCAGGCTACGGTTTCTTTTCTCATTACTACAAAAACCCGACGGCGACGGCAGAGGCCTGGGAAGGCGGCTGGTTTCATACCGGCGATATCGTCAGCCAGGATGCCGAGGGACGTTTCACCTTTGTGGACCGCAAGAAAAACGTCATCCGCCGATCCGGCGAAAACATAGCGGCGGTCGAGGTCGAAAGCATTTTGATGCGGCACCCCGGGATCTATGCCGCCGGTGTCGCGCCGGTGCCAGACGCGATGCGCGGGGACGAGGTCTTCGCCTGTCTGGTGGTCGATGCCCCCAGCAAGAGCCTTGCAAAAGAGATCACCGATTGGGCGTTGCAGCATATGTCCTATTACAAGGTTCCCGCCTACATCGCCTTCGTCAAGGCCTTGCCGCTGACCAGCACGCAGAAAATCCAACGCAAAGCGCTTAAGGATCTCGCCGCGCAACTGGTCACTGATCCACAGACCGAATGCCTTACAGCGCTGAAGAAACGGCAGGTTTCGTGACCCGGCGCCCGGCGACCTATGACGGCGTGGTTCTCGCGGCGCCTTTTTCGACGCCGTACCAGCGGTATTCCATCGACACGGCACATCTTTGGATCGCGCGCGCTTTGAAAGGGTCATTGGACGCGGCGGGCCTTCGGAAAGACCGGCTAGACGGGTTTTCGGTCTCGTCCTTCACGCTGTTCCCGGATACGGCCGTTGGCCTGACCCAGCATTTGGGTGTTGCACCGCGTTGGCTTGACCATGTGCCGATGGGTGGTGCCTCGGCCGGGGTTGCGCTGCGCCGCGCTGCGCGGGCGGTGCAGGCGGGGGACGTTGATATCGTGGCTTGTGTGGCCGGTGACACCAACCATATCGACAGTTTCCGCCAGCTTTTGTCCAGCTTTTCGCGCTTTGCCATGGATGCAAGCTATCCCTATGGCTATGGCGGGCCGAACGCGAATTTCGCGCTTTTGACCGACCGGTATATGCACGAATACGGGGCCACGCGGGCGGATTTTGGCAAAATCTGTGTGGCGCAGCGCGACAATGCGTTGAGAAACCCACGCGCGGTGATGAAAAAGCCGCTGCGCCTCGATCAATACCTTGATGCACGGCCCATCGCGGATCCCATCGCGCTCTTTGATTGCGTGATGCCCTGTGCAGGGGCCGAATGCTTTCTGGTGATGCAAGAGGATGAGGCCACGCGCCTTGGTATTCCTTTCGCGCGCCTGACCGCAGCGATTGAGCGTCACAACGCCCATGGCGACGATCCGATACAATTGCGGGGCGGCTGGACACGGGACCGGGACACGCTCTGGGACATGGCCGGATGTGCGCCGCAGGACATCGATGTGATGCAGACCTATGACGACTATCCGGTGATAGTGATGATGCAGTTCGAGGACCTTGGCCTTTGTGCAAAAGGTGAGGGCGTGGACTTTGTGCGCCAGCACGATCTGACGATCACAGGCAGCTTTCCGCATAACACCTCAGGCGGGCAATTGGCGGCCGGACAAGCAGGCGCTGCGGGCGGCTTTATCGGTATGGTCGAGGCGATCCGTCAGGGCACCGGGCAGGCTGACGGCACACAAGTGAAAGACGCCCGCCGGGCCTTGGTCTCGGGCTTTGGCATGATCAATTACGACCGGGGCCTTTGCAGCAGTGCGGCTGTCTTGGAAACAGGGGTCCTTGCATGACCGATCCGCTGGAACGTCCCCCAAAGAAAGACCCGCAAAGGCGCAGCACCTCCCCCACGCGCCCGCCTGAGATGCGCAGACGTGCGGCCATCGGCCGGACCGCCGCCGCCGCCGAGGGCCGGTTTGCCCTGCAGTGCTGCGCCGAGTGTCAGACGTGGCAATACCCGCCACGGGACGCCTGTGTGGCTTGCCTGTCCACGGATCTGCCGTGGCAGGAGATGCCACCCGAGGGCACGCTTTTGGCGGAAACCACCGTGCAGACCTCACCCCGGCTTTACTACCGCGAACGAATGCCGTGGCGTATGGGAACCGTGCAAATGGAGGCCGGGCCGGTGATCCTGGCCCATATCCATCCCGACGTCCCAAGGCACGGTGAAGTCCGCATGGTGGCGCGGCTCGATCGGGCCGGCCAGGGCGTTTTGGTCGCCCTTCCGCCTCGGGCGACCCCAAATCAACAGGATGCTCCTTTGATGCGTGAATTGACCGCTGATGCCAAACATCGCCGTGTCCTTTTGACCGATGCCCGCGCTCCGAATGCACCGGCTTTGGCCAAAGCATTGAAGAAGGCGGGCGCGGCCATCGTCTTTGCCGGCGAGGCCGAGACAT
>CALCPC010000645.1 GCA_937900975.1 uncultured Paracoccaceae bacterium | reverse complement strand
GTCAATGCGTTCGGCGACCCCGTACCCTCTGCCCGGTTCATGGGCGGGCGCGAGCATGACCTGATCACCCAAGGGCCGACGCCCGATGCAACCGACGCCGACATCGCACAGGTGCTGTCTGCCGGCACGATGCTGTTGCCTGCCGTCGTGCCCGAGACCGGGCCTTATGCCGGGAGGGCGGCGCATTGGGTCGGAGCGGAGCCTGAGATCGGGACGGCGGCGCGCGGCGTGGCGGCGGGGTTTTATCTGGCGCTGGTCACGGCGGAGTGCCTGTCGCTGATCGGGCATCGCGGGCCGATCGTGGTCGAGGGGCCGTTTGCACGCAACATGGCCTACCGCCATATGCTGCACGCCGCGACCGGCGCACCGGTGGAGGTGAGCGAAAGTGCGACCGGCACGAGCCAAGGCGCGGCACTGCTGGCGGCGGATCAGCGCGTGGCGCGCACAAGCGTGGCGGCGCAAAACGCGACAGACAGCGCCATGCTGGACCGTATGGGGCACTATGCACACCAATGGCGCGCGGCAACGGCGCAGCCTGCGCCCTAGATCGGCTGCCACGGCCCGCGCAAGGCAAGCGCAGGCAGATCGGCAATCCAATAGCACCCCTGCCCCGGCTGATCGTGACGGCGGTCGATGGGGACGCCAGCCAGATGGCACCACAGCAACGTGCCCACCCCGCCATGCGAGACGATGATCAGATCACCGGCCCCATGCTGCGCAACGCTGGCACGTGTGGCCGCAACGATACGCGTCTGCGCATCCCGCGCGGTTTCCCAACCGTCAAAGCTTTGATCCGGCGCGGCAAAGAACGCATCCGCTGCCGCCTCGAACGCGGTCGGTGGCAAAAAGCCGGTGGCGCTCCGGTCGTTCTCGCCCAGATCGGCGCGGGTCGACACCGGCAGGCCGAGCGTGCCCGCAAGGATCGCAGAGGTGTCCTGCGCCTTGCGCTCAGCGCTCGACCAGATGTGCGTGGCACGCTGCACGATGTCGCGACCGGCAAGGGTTGCGGCAACCGTGCGGCCCGCATCGCTCAGCCGCCAATCGGGGACCGGGCAATGCGGGTCGATCACCACGGCAGGGTGGGAGACAAAGATCAGGCAAGCCATGCAAGATCACTCCGACAGGAGGCGGGACCAAAACACCCCTCAGGACGCCTCGCTCAACGCGGCAAAGCTCGACAGCTGGTCGGGGTCGCGCGCCAGATCACGCAACAGCGCCGTCAACTCGTCCTCGTTCACCAGCCGCGCGGCCTTGCGCAGCGAAAACCAATGGCGCTTGCGCTGCTTGCGCTCTTTCCAACGGCGTTTCAGTTGGCTCACAACCATCGGGTAGACAGTCACCCGGCACAGCAGTTTGTCGCCGCTTTCCAGCCGCTTTTTGTAGTGATAGCGACCGATGGGCTGATCCGCGACAAAGCCGACGGCCCCCGCCTCTTCCAGCGCTTCGATCTTGGCGGCGTGCCAGGGTTTCTTGCCGTCCATCAGCCAGCCTTTGGGCATGACCCAGCGCCCGGTATCGCGCGATGTGACCATGAGCACGCGCACCCGTCCGCTTTTGTCCCAGCGGACCGGCAGGGCGGCGATCTGTTTGGCTGTGTCGTCCTTTTTACCCACGTTACGGACCTGCGACCAAGCCGCGGACACGCGGGAAACAGACAAGGTGCATCGACCGGAGAAATACGGTGCGTTCGGAAACCATGGGCGAGACTCAAATGGATTAGGTCCTGTGTGTCGTGTCTATTGCCTTTCTACGCCAAAGGCCACGATTCCCCTTGGGCGTGCAGCAAAAGAATCTGCCGCCGCGTCTGTGCAGACGGCGCAGCATGCAAACCATGCAATCAAGGCCGCGCGCCCGCCCTGCGCGGCGCTTTCGACTTGACCCGCCCCGCCGCCCGTTATCTGCTGGGTCAATGCTTGCCTATACAATCCTACGCGTGTTCCAAAGCGCCATCGTCTTGCTGGTCGTGGGGCTGGTTGCGTTTTCCATGTTCCGCTTTGTCGGGGACCCGATCGACAACATGCTGGGTCAGGAACGCACGCTCGAAGACGTCGAACGCTTGCGGGCGCAACTGGGGCTCGATCAGAACTTTTTCGTGCAGTATTACCGCTTTCTCGAAGGGGCGGTGCAGGGCAATTTCGGGGTGAGTTTCCGGCAAGGGCGGCCCGTGTCCGAGATCCTGCTGGAGCGCGCGCCCGCGACGCTGGAACTGGCCGCCGTGAGCGGGTTTCTGGCGATTGCCTTCGGCATTGCATTGGGCGTGTTCACGGCCATCCGGCGCAACGGGTTCGCCGCCAATGCGATCATGACGGTGTCGCTGATCGGGGTGTCCCTGCCCACCTTCCTGATCGGTATCCTGTTGATTTACCTGTTTTCCGTGGAGCTTGGTTGGCTGCCCAGCTTTGGCCGGGGCGAGACGGTGAAGATCGGGAACTGGACGACCGGGTTTCTGACGCAAAGCGGGCTGCAGGCGCTGATCCTGCCCGCGATCACGCTGGGGCTCTACCAGATGACGCTGATCATGCGGCTCATACGCGCCGAGATGCTGGAGGTCCTGAGGCAGGCCTACATCCGCTTCGCCCGCGCGCGGGGCCTCAGCGACCGGGTCGATCACTTCCGGCAC
>CALCPC010000644.1 GCA_937900975.1 uncultured Paracoccaceae bacterium | reverse complement strand
ACCAAACGCCTTGGGGCTGCGACACGGTCAAAGCGCCTCAAGCATATCGGCCACCGATTCCAGACGCTCCGCCGCGCGGTCCAGCGTTGCCTTTGCCGCCGCCGCCTCACTTTGGGCGCTGGCCACATCGGCATCCGTCGCAGCACCCGCCGACCGCTCCTCTGCGGTGCGCAGGTCCAACGTCAGGGCGTCGGCACGGGCCCGGGCCGCCGTTGCGTCGGTTTCCGCGTCAAGCACCCGGTCGGCCAGCAGCAAGCCCGCCATCAGCAGCATCCGCGTCTCGGGGATGCGCCCGATCTGCGCCTGCAGTTTTTCGGCCTCACCGTCTAGCATCGCAGCAGCGCGCGACAACTGCTCTTCTTCTCCGGGCTGGCAGACGACCGGAAAGACGCGGCCGCCGATCTCAAGCTTGACCTCAGGCATCGGTTACACCTCCTCGACCAGGGGTTTGAGCTGTGCAATCAGCGTGTCGATTTCGGCCACATCCCGCGCCCGCTCTGCCCGCAGCGCCTCAAGCGCGCCGGCAAGATCGGCGTTTTCCGCCTTCAACGCCGCAACATCCGCATCGCCGGCTGCGGTATCCCGCCGCTCCGAAAGGGCTGTCCGCGCTGCCACACTCCGCGCGGTCGCGGCATCAAGGCGCGCCTCCAAATCCCTCAGATCACTCATCTCTTCACCCTCCACAGCAGCCGCGCCCTGGGCGGGCCAAAAGACCCCGCCAGCGTCCGTCGCACCACCCTAGCGAAGGATCGCGGCGCTGCCGACCGCTTTTTTCGCCTTCCCGCTTGACCCTGCCCCAACCCAAGGTATCAGAGGGCGGACTGCCCGAAGGCACCGCTTTTGGCGCGCTTGCGCCCCGTTTTTGAGGGAAAACGCCGTGAATATCGCCCAAATCCGAGATCTCCACCCCGACCACTGGTCCAAAGCAGCAGCATTGCGCGTGCTGGCGATGGACGCGGTGGAAGCGGCGAAATCCGGCCACCCCGGCATGCCGATGGGCATGGCCGATGTCGCCACGGTCCTTTTTGAGAAGCATCTGAAATTCGACGCCGGCGCCCCCGATTGGCCCGATCGGGACCGCTTTATCCTTTCGGCCGGGCATGGCTCCATGCTGCTTTACGGTCTTCTCCACCTCACAGGATACGCCGATATGACGTTGGAGGAGGTCCGGAATTTCCGCCAACTCGGATCAAAAACCGCGGGGCATCCTGAATATGGGCACGCCAGCGGCATCGAGACGACGACCGGCCCCTTGGGCCAGGGGCTGGCCAATGCTGTCGGCTTTGCCTTGGCCGAGCGCAGTCTTGCCGCGCAGTTCGGCAAGGATCTGGGCGATCACCACACATATGTGATCGCCGGCGACGGCTGCCTGATGGAGGGGATCAGCCACGAGGCGATTGCCCTGGCGGGCAAGCAGCGTCTGGGCAAACTGATCGTCCTTTGGGACGACAACGGGATTTCCATCGATGGCGCAGTATCGCTGGCCGACGAAACCGACCAGCCGCGGCGGTTCAAGGCGGCGGGCTGGACGGTGATTGAGTGCGACGGCCACAACCCCGCCGAGATCGATGCGGCGCTCACCAGCGCCAAATCCTCGCGCCGCCCAACGCTGATCGCGTGTAAAACCCATATCGGCTTTGGCGCGCCGACCAAACAGGACAGCGCCAAGGCGCATGGCTCGCCGCTTGGGCCCGATGAGATCGCCGCAGCGCGGGAGGCCTATGGCTGGACCCATGCGCCTTTCGATATTCCAGAGCCCGTGCGCGCCGCCTGGGCTGCCATCGGCAAACGCGGGATGGCTGAGCGCGCGGCCTGGCAAGCACGGCTGAGCGCTGCCGCCGTCCGCCGCCGCGCGCGGTTTGAGCGTCAGATGGCCGGCGAAGCGCCAAAAGCGCTGGCCGCGGGCGTGCGCGCCTTCAAACGCGAGATGGCCGAAAGCCAGCCCAAGGTTGCGACCCGCAAAGCCTCCGAAATGGCGCTGGGCGTGGTCAACAAGGCGATGCCAGAGACCATTGGCGGTTCCGCTGATCTGACCGGCTCCAACAACACGCTGACCGAGGGGCTCGGCACGCTCGAACCCGGCAGCTCCAAGGGCCGCTACCTCCACTATGGCGTGCGAGAGCATGGGATGGCCGCCGCGATGAACGGCATGGCGCTCCATGGCGGGGTGGTGCCTTATGGCGGCACGTTTTTGGTGTTCACGGATTACGCCCGCGCCGCGAGCCGGCGCTCGTGCCTGATGGGGCTGCGCGTCGTCTACGTGATGACCCACGATTCGATCGGGCGCGGCGAGGATGGTCCGACCCACCAACCGGTTGAGCATCTGGCCAGCCTGCGCACGCTGCCCAACATCCGCGTCTTCCGCCCCGCCGACGTGACCGAAACGATGGAGGCGTGGGAACTGGCCGTTCGGATGCCCAAAACGCCCTCCATCTTGGCGCTTTCCCGGCAGGGGCTGCCGGCCGTGCGCACCAGCTTTTCCAGCAAAAACCTGGTGGAACGCGGCGCCTATATCCTTGACGATGCAGAGGGTAAGCTGCAGGCGATCCTGATCGCGACGGGATCCGAGGTTGAGATCGCGCGCGCCGCGCGCGCCGCGCTGCAGGCCAAAGGCATCGGCACGCGCGTCGTCTCCATGCCCTGCTGGGAGCTTTTCGAAGAGCAGCCCGCGGCTTACCGCCGCCGCATCCTGCCCCGCGGTCCGGTCCGCGTCGGTGTCGAGGCCGGGGTGCGCTTTGGCTGGGACCGCTGGCTTTACGGTGAGCGCGGGCGTCGCGAGAAGGGCGATTTCGTCGGGATGGAGACTTTCGGCGCCTCCGGCCCGATCCAGGATGTTTACGCCCATTTCGGCATCACACCCGCCCGGGTTGTCGAAAAAGTCGAGGCGATGCTCTAAGCCGGCCGTGCGGACCTGGCAGGCCCTTTTGGTGATCGCCATCGTGGCAGGTCTGGCTTGGCTCGATGCGCAGCAAGGGTGGGGGATCGCCATCTATCTTGGCAAGGCGCTGATAACCCTCACCGAATGGATGGCTTTTTGGCGGTGACAACAGGGCAAGGGACGACCCAATGACGTGGAAAACGCTTGACGATATGGACCTGCAGGGCAAGCGGGTGCTCACACGGGTCGACATCACCGTGCCGGTCGAGGCGGGCCAGGACACCGATGCGACGCGGAGCGAGCGGGTCGTGCCCACTGTGCGCTCCATCCTCGCCGCTGGCGGTCGGCCGATCCTGCTGGCGCATTTCGGCCGTCCAAAGGGCCGTGTCGTCGCGGATATGAGCCTAGAGATCACCCGCGACGCCCTTGCCGCGGCGCTCAGCGCGCCAGTCCGCTTTGCCGACGATTGCGTCGGCGCGGTGGCCGAGGCTGCGATTGCCGATCTTGGCGCGGGCGAAGTGCTGCTTCTCGAAAACACCCGCTTTCATCCCGGGGAGGAGGCGAACGACCCCGCTTTTGCCGCCGCGCTCGCAGCGCTGGGCGACGTTTATTGCAACGATGCCTTCTCGGCCGCGCACCGCGCGCACGCCTCGACAGAGGCGTTGGCGCGGCTGTTGCCGGCCTGCGCGGGGCGGCTGATGGAGGCCGAACTCAGCGCGCTTTCCCGGGCGCTGTCGACCCCCGAACGCCCGCTTGTCGCGGGTGTCGGGGGCGCCAAAGTGTCGACCAAGCTCGATCTTCTTGGCAACCTGATTGACCGGGTGGACCGGATCGTGATCGGCGGCGGCATGGCCAACACCTTTCTGGCCGCACAAGGGCTTAGCGTCGGCGCATCGCTTTGTGAGCATGATCTGGCCGACACCGCGCGCGCCATTATGGACCGGGCGCAAACGGCAAACTGTCACCTTCACCTGCCCACCGATGTGGTCGTGGCGCGCGAATTCAAGGCCGGTGCCGCGACCGAAACCGTGCCCGCCGCCGACTGCCCAGCCGATGCGATGATCCTTGATGCTGGCCCCGACAGCGTCGCGTCGATCATCGCGGCCTTCGACAGCGCGAAGACGCTGGTTTGGAATGGCCCGCTCGGCGCGTTCGAGATCCCGCCTTTCAACGCGGCGACGGATGCCGCCGCGCGCCATGCCGCGACAGCGACGCGGGCGGGTCGGCTTCTGACCGTTGCCGGCGGCGGCGACACTGTCGCTGCGCTGAACGCCAGCGGCGCGGCTGCGGATTTCTCTTACGTCTCTACGGCCGGCGGCGCGTTTCTGGAATGGCTGGAGGGTAAAACGCTGCCGGGTGTCGCCGCGCTTAACACCGCCTAGAAGGGCCCGCGACATCGCCCGAAACCACGACTGCGCCCCGCGCCCGCCAAAAAGGCCGCGGTGCGGCAATCCTTGAGGGAGGACCATCATGCAAATCGGTTTTATCGGCTTGGGTAATATGGGCGCGCCGATGGCCGCCAATCTTGCGCGGGCGGGGCACGCTGTGACCGGGTTCAACCTGGCCGGAACCGGGGTCGAGGGCGTGGCGATGGCCGAAAGCGCCGAGGCCGCGGCAGAGGATCGCGCGGTTGTGATCACAATGCTTCCCGATGGCGCGGCGCTGCGCAAGGTGGCGGCCTCTGTCCTGCCAGCGATGCGCCCCGGCACCACGCTGATCGACTGTTCGACCGTGGATGTCGAAGCCGCCCGTGCCGTCGCCGCCGATGCCGCAGCCGCGGGGATCGGCTTTGTCGACGCGCCGGTCTCGGGCGGGATCGGCGGGGCCGCTGGCGGTACATTGACCTTCATGGCCGGGGGCACCGACGCGGCTTTTGCCGCCGCGGCGCCGCTGTTTGAGGTTATGGGCCAAAAATCCGTGCATTGCGGTGCCGCGGGCAGCGGTCAGGCCGCGAAGATCTGCAACAACATGATCCTTGGGATATCGATGTTGGGTGTGTGCGAGGCGTTCGCCCTGGCCGAGAAGCTCGGCCTCGATTGGCAGCGGCTTTTCGATGTGGTGTCGACCTCATCGGGCGCATGCTGGTCCGTCAACACCTATTGCCCGGCCCCGGGTATCGGCCCGCAAACCCCAGCCGATAATGGGTATCGGCCTGGATTTGCGGCGGAATTGATGCTGAAGGACCTCCGTCTAAGCCAAGACGCTGCACGCTCGGTAGGGGGGCGGACCGAGATGGGTGCAAAAGCGCTGGACCTCTACGACGCCTTCGTTGCGGGGCCGGGCAAAGGGCGGGACTTTTCGGCCGTGCTGGCGTCGTTGCGCGACTAAAGCGAAAGACACAAGGTACAGTTTTCGCTTTTACGCAACCGGGCCTAGTACACAGGACCCGCCGCCGACTGTCTGTCCCACCTTACCATCTGACAACGGCGCTGCGCGGACGGACGGGCCCATACACAGCCCGGTCTGCGCGGCGTTGCTCAGAGGTAAGAGGCAATCACGGTGTTCAGACCATCCTCCTCAATCTGCTCTTTGTGAAGACCGACGAAAACGGCGGTTGCGGCGCAAAATATAAACCCAAAGGCAACGACATGTTCCATTTCGAACCCTCAATCTGTCGCGTCATGCCTGTCTGAGATCGGCTTTACCTGAGGCATGATTAAGGCTTCGTTTTGTTAACTTTGTTGTCGCGGCTTATTCGGCGGCAAATCGCGCGGTGTTTAGCAAGGATTTTAGGTATCGGCCGGTATGGCTGCGCGGTTCCTTGCAGATGTCTTCGGGGGTGCCGGTGGCCACCACCTCACCGCCGCCATCGCCACCCTCTCGGCCGATATCGATGATGTGGTCGGCGGATTAGATCACATCCAGAATGTGCTCAATGACCAGGACAGAGTTTCCTTGGTCAGCCAGTACGTGCAACACTTCCAAAAGCTTACGCACATCCTCGAAATGAAGGCCGGTGGTTGGCTCGTCCAGAATGTAAAGCGTGCGGCCGGTCGCGCGCTTGGAAAGCTCTTTTGAAAGCTTCACGCGCTGCGCCTCGCCCCCCGACAGGGTCGTCGCCTGTTGGCCGACTTTGATATAGCCAAGACCGACGCGCATCAGCGCGGGCATTTTTTCGCGGATCGCCGGCACGGCTGTGAAAAACTCTTCCGCATCCTCCACCGTCATGTCCAAAACATCGGCAATTGACTTGCCTTTGAACAGAACTTCCAGTGTTTCGCGGTTGTACCGTTTGCCCTGGCAGCTTTCACACGTGACGTAGACATCCGGCAAAAAGTGCATCTCGATCTTGATCACGCCATCGCCCTGGCACGCCTCGCAGCGCCCGCCTTTAACGTTGAAGCTAAAGCGCCCGGGTTTATAGCCCCGGGCCTTCGCCTCTGGCA
>CALCPC010000643.1 GCA_937900975.1 uncultured Paracoccaceae bacterium | reverse complement strand
GGCCTTCTTCTAAACACTTCCGCGTTCGTTGGCTCTAAAACCCCACATGGGCCTGGGGCCCGGCCCCCCCCCCCCCCCGCCCCACAAGGCCCCGGCCCGGCCGCCGCGGCCTTTCCGAACGCACGACCCCCCAACAATAGACGAACACAAGGACCTCGGGATGAGCGAGCAGCAGAACGGCGACGCGCGAACGCTCAGTGCGGAAGAGCTGGCCGCCATCGAGGAGAAATACGACGAAGGCGCCAAAACCCGCGCCGTGACGCCCGGCTTCGCGCAGTTTCTGCGCTATCTCGCCATCACCTTCGCGGTCTACCACTACCTGACTGCGGGATTTTCGCTGCCGACCGATTATTGGCACATGGGCTGGCATCTTTCCGGTCTCTTTATCCTGACCTACGCGCTTTATCCCTTGGTGAAAACGCGGCGGGCGTTCGACCTTAAAACCGGGCCGCTTAGGCTTGGCGGCGTTCCTTACATCGATATCGCGATGATGGCGCTGGGCGTCGCCTCGGCGCTCTATCTCGGGCTTGCCTGGCGGGGGATAGACTGGCTTGGGGTGGAAGAGATGACGTTTCGGATGGGCAATCCCAACCGTTTCGACCTCATCTTCGGCTGCATTCTAATTGTCCTGGTGCTCGACATCGCGCGCCGCACGCTGGGCCTGATCCTGCCGCTGATCATCTGCGTGTTCATATGTTACGCGCTTTTCGGCCCGATCTTTCCCGGCCTCCTCAACCATCCGGGCGTGAAGTTCAATACGTTCGTCTCATCGATGTATTTTCCGCAAGAGGGGATTTTCGGCGTCACGCTGTGGGTCGTGTCGACGATTGTGTTTCACTTCGTGCTTTTCGGGGTCATCGCACAGCGCACCGGGCTGGGGCAGCTTTTCATCGACAACGCCACGATCCTCGCCGGCCGCTACACCGGCGGTCCGGCGAAGGTGTCCGTGGTCTCATCAGCGTTCTTCGGCACGATCTCAGGCTCTTCCGTGGCCAACACCGTCTCTACCGGCGCGCTGACAATCCCCAATATGAAGCGCCTTGGCTATCCTGGGCATTTCGCCGGAGGGGTGGAGGCCGCGGCCTCCGCCGGGGGGCAGATCACGCCGCCGATCATGGGGGCAGCGGCGTTCATTATGGCCGAGTTTCTGGAGCTTCCCTACACCACCATCGTGATCGCCGCGATCTTTCCCGCGCTGCTCCATTATGTCGGTGTCTTCACGGTGGTGCACCTGATGGCCCGCAGGCTGGGCCTGCAGGGCCTCGGGGCCGAGGCGCTGCCCCGACTTGGCGCCGTCTGGCGACAGGGCTGGGCCAACATCGTGCCGCTGGTCGGACTGCTGGTTGTGTTGTTCTCGGGCTACACACCCTATATGTCGGCTTTTTGCGGCATCTCGCTGGCCATTGTGGCGGGGATGAGCCGGGTGCGCGCGCCGCTGACCCTGGCCTATGCCGCGGCCTTTATCGGCTTTGTCGTTTGGAAGTTTCAGGGCGGCGGGTTCGATCTTGCGATGTCGGCCATCCTGATCGGCGGCGCGCTGCTTGCAACGCTGAACCCGCAGCCCCGCACAACGCTGCCCGAGATGGCGACCACCTTCGAGACGGGCGTAAAATACGCGCTGGCGGTCGGCGCCGCCTCGGCCGCCGTCGGCATCGTGATCGGGGTGATCAACACCACCGGTGTCGGCTTTCGGATCGGCTTTATGGTCACGCAAACCGCCTCCAACCTGGGCAGCGATCTGGCCTGGATGTTCACCTTCGGCAGTTTCGAGCTTTTCTCCCAGGCCGACCTCACGCTTTTTATCAGCCTTGTCTTTATCGCACTCGCCTGCATCCTGATGGGGGCGGGGGTGCCGACGACCGCGCTTTACATCATGCTGGTCTCTGTCGCGCAGCCGGCCTTGGCGCAGCTTGGCATCCCCCCCATCGCAAGCCATATGTTCGTGCTGTACTACGGGGTGGTGGCCGAGATTACGCCGCCCGTCTGCACCTCCGCCTATGCTGCCGCGGCCATCGCCAATTCCAACCCGTTTCGCACCGGCATCTCGGCCTTTACGCTTGGCTTGGGCAAAGTCGTGGCGCCGATGGCCTTTGTCTATGCGCCGGTGCTTTTGTTCGTCTCCTCGACCGGTTTCGATCTTTGGGAGTTCACATACACAGCCGCAAGCTGCATCGCGGGG
>CALCPC010000642.1 GCA_937900975.1 uncultured Paracoccaceae bacterium | reverse complement strand
GGCTTTAGTCCGACTATGTTGTTAAGCGCAGCGGGCACACGGCCAGAGCCCGCAGAATCTGTACCAAGCGCAAAGCTGACAAGCCCCTGAGCCACCGCCACCGCCGACCCGCTCGAAGAACCGCCGGGAACCAGGTCGGGATCCAGTGCGTTTTTCGGCACCGGATAGGGCGTGCGGACCCCGACAAGCCCTGTTGCGAACTGATCGAGATTGGTTTTGCCCACAAGAAGCGCGCCCGCCGCGCGCAGCCGCGCGACGACAAAAGCGTCCTCTTTCGCCACCGCGGCATAGGCCGGGCAGGCCGATGAGGTCGGATGACCGGCCGCGTCGATGTTGTCTTTGATGGCAAAGGGGATGCCCCAAAGCGGGCGCAACGGATCGGGGGCGCCCAACGCACGCGCGGCCAACAAGACCTCCTCTCGGTCGAAAAGGTCGATGAAAATACCAGGGTCATCGAGCGCGGCGATCCGGCGAAAAACCTCCCCAACCACCGCCTCGGGCCGCATGCCGCCAGCATAGGCTGCACGCAGGGCGGGCAGGGTGAAGGGCAGATCATCCATGGGCGTATCCTTCGGCGCCAGCGGTTTTTGGCGCGATTTCAGGGGGGTGCGGGGCCGCGGCGAGCAATGCGCGTGTATAGGCGGCGGCCGGTTCGGTCATCACGGCCCCGGTTTTGCCGGCCTCGACGATCTGACCCGCGCGCATCACGACGACCTCGTCGCACAACAGCCGCACAACCTGCAGGTCGTGCGACACGAAAAGATAGCTCATCCCAAGCCGCGCCTGAAGATCGACCAGAAGGTTGAGAACCACCGCTTGGATCGACACGTCGAGCGCGGCCGTCGGCTCATCCAGGACCAAAAGCGCGGGTTCGAGCGCGATGGCGCGGGCGATGCCGACGCGGGCCTTTTGCCCGCCGGAAAGCTGGTGCGGAAACCGGGTAAGAAGGCTTTGCGGCAGGCCAACCAGATCGGCAAGCGCCCCGACCTGCGTGCGCCGCGCGCCTTTGCCAAGCCTGGCCAGGGGCTCAAAAATCGCGTCCGCGGCCGTCTGACGGGGGTTAAGGCTGTCGGTGGCGTCTTGGAACACCATCTGGATGCGGCCCCGGAGGGGATCCCGCGCAAACCGGCGCGCGGGCCGCTGTGCCATATCCTGACGCTCGCTCAGGAGCGCGCCAGAGGTCGTGTCGAGCAGTCGGACAATCATGGCCGAAGTCGCCGACTTGCCGCAGCCCGATTCGCCCACCTAGCCCAGCGTCTGGCCGCGACCGATGGTAAACGAGACGTCTTGCACGGCATGGACCGGGCCGGATTTGCCGTCGAAGGTCTTCACAAGATTGCGCACCTCCAAAAGCGGTGCGCCCCGGCCGGCGACGCCTCCCAGTGCGGGCCCCAGTGCGGGCCCCAGCGCGTCGCCAGAGGATGCGGGCGCGCGCGCCGGCGTGTCCGCCGCCTCTGGCAGAAGGTCGCGGATCTTGGCGCCAGGTCGGGGCGTCGCGTTGACCAGGCGGCGGGTGTAGGTATGTTTAGGCGTCGCAAACAGCCCTGCCGGCGGGCCGGACTCGACGATTTCTCCATCCCGCATGACCAGGATCCGGTCGCAATAGCCCGCGGCAAGCCCCAGGTCATGGGTGCTCAGACCCGCCCCCCTCCCGCGGTCGCGGATCAGCCCGGCAACAAGGTCCATCACCGCCTTTTGCGTGGTGATGTCGAGCCCTGTGGTCGGCTCGTCCATGATCAGCAGCTTTGGATCGCAGGCAAGCGCCAGCGCAATGACCACGCGCTGACACATGCCGCCCGAAAGCTCAAACGGATAGGCGTCCGCGCGCCGGGCGGCGTCGCGGATTTGCACCGTTTCCAGCGCGCGCACCGCCTCTGCCCGGGCCGTTGCGCGCGTCGCGCGGGCGTGGCGGCGCAGCACATCGCCGATTTGGTCGCCGACGCGCCGGATCGGGTTTAGCGCCGCGCGGGGGTTTTGGAAGATCATCGAAATCTCGCGCCCGCGGATCGCCTGCATCTCCCGCTCGGAGGCGCGGATCAGATCGACGCCGCCATAGCTGGCCTGCCCCCCCGCGATGCGGCCGCCGCTTTCCAAAAGACGCAGCACCGAATAGGCCGTCACCGATTTGCCCGAGCCGCTTTCGCCGACAAGGCCCAACGTTTCCCCTGGGCGCAGGTCC
>CALCPC010000641.1 GCA_937900975.1 uncultured Paracoccaceae bacterium | reverse complement strand
CTGCCAAGGTCGCAAGGGGCATTTGAATTTCGCCACCATAGCCATGAGCCCCGGAATGGTGTGCAGCTGATCGGCATGGGTGGGCTGAAAATACTGCTTCAAGCTGCGCTGTGACAGCCCGCCGAGAATGGTGAAATAATACATCTCGTACCCCGGCAGCACGCAGCAGGGGTGATAGCCCTTGTCGATCAGGATCGTGGAGCCATCGGTGATGTGATAGGCATCGCCCGGTTCGTTATCGACCCGCTGCAACATCTGCAGGCCAGAGCCGTGGTTGGGCTTGAAGCGGAAATTGTATGTCTCGTCGTGGCGGGTTTCGTCGGGCAAACGGTCGGTGTCGTGCTTGTGGCTTGGAAAGCCCGACCAGCCGCCGGTGCCGACGGTGAAAAGCTCGCTGACCAGCAGGCGCCCGACCCGGTCGTGATAGGCGGCGCCGAGGATATGCTTGATCTTGCGGTGGGTCTTGGTGTCGTCCGAGCCGTATTGGACCCGGTCAAGCTCTGCCGCGCGCACGGCAAAGGGTTTTAGCACCGCATCATGTTTGGCGCCGGCCACGAAAACCTCCGCCGCATCGCTTTGGCAGAGGATCCGCGCGCCCTGGCCAGAGGGCACGTAAACGCCCTCAGGGTCCCCGTCCCAAACATCCACGACCCGGTGCCCGATCTCGGCAAAGGTCTCGCCCCCTGTCTCCACCGTCACGGTGCCGGTCGCAGGCACCACGCAGGTTTCATAGCCCGGGACGGTGTAGTCGAAGGTCTCTCCCGCCTTCAGCTTGACGATGTTGAAATAGTTGAGCGGGACCAGCGGGTGGCCCGCGTCGACGATCGGTTGGTTTTGGTTGTCGAACGGGGGAATGTGCATAGGGTCCTCTCAGGCGGCGCTCGGTCCGGGATGGCGGGCTATAAAGGCGTCAAGCTCTTCTGTGGTGGGCATCGCGGGCGCGCAGCCGACCCGCGCCACGACCATCGCCGCCGCAGCCGAGCCGCGCAGCACGGCGGTTTTAACGTCGGAGCCAGCGGCGAGCGTGGCGACAAAGGCGCCGAGAAAACTGTCCCCGGCGCCCGTCGGTTTCAACGCCGCAGTGGGGTAGATGCCGGTGCGAAACTCGCCTTCGGGCGTGATTGTGACGGCGCCGTTCTCACCCATTTTGTAGATCGCGATCTTCGCGCCCTCGGCGACCAGCGCGCGCGCTTTCTCCAACCCGCGCTCATACGCGCCGGCCATGAACCCAAACTCCACATCGTTGCCGACAATGACATCCGACAGCGCACCGGCGCGCGAATAGACCTGGGCCGCGATGTCGGCCGAGGGCCAGCTATAGGGCCGGTAGTCGAGATCGAAGATCAGCGGCAGCCCCGCCGCGCGGCCCAGCTCAAAGGCCCGGAACGCCGCGGTGCGCGACGGCTCGGCGGCCAGCACGGTCCCCGTTGTGATCAGCCCGGCATAGGGCGCGTAGTCCACCGCCTCGACGTCCTGCTCCGTCATCTCGAAATCGGCGGCGCCATTGCGGTAGATCACCGATTGGTGGTCTTCGATCCGGGTCTCGACCACAGCCAGAGAGTTCCGCGCCTCGCCGCCGACCGGCGTGACATACGTCCGGTCGATGCCGTAGTGATCCAGTTGGTTGAGGCAAAACCGCCCGATCGCGTCATCCGAGACGCGCGTGACCAGCGCGGCCTTGGCGCCAAGCCGGGTCAGCGCGACGCCAATATTGGCCGACGACCCGCCGAGACAGGCGACAAACTGCGCTGCCTCCTCGGTTTTGGTGCCGGGGGGGTCGGGATAAAAATCCATACCCGCCCGCCCGATGATCAGAAATGAGGATCCGGACAGTTTCATCGACGCCCCGCAGGCAGACGGTGCAGCGCCTTGCGCAGGGCCGGTTTCGCAAAGACGCGGTGCCGCGCGGCTTGGAACCCCATCTCAGACCCCGGGCCTCTGACGGGGGCGTGCGGCCTCCCATTCGCTATGCGCGCGGCGCACGCTTTCGCGCGGCGACACCTCGGGCGTTCCGACCTCCCACCACGTGTGACCCTCAGTCGTCCATCCCTCATAAGGGTCGACTTGCATGACAAGCACGCTGGTCGTCTCGGCGGCCTGTGCGCGCCGAAAGGCATCGGCCAGATCGGCGGGGTTCGCCAAGGATTCGGCCCGCGCGCACATCGCGCGGGCAATCGCGGCATAATCGCCGGCAAGAGGAGCGGGCTCGCT